>JANMOR010000101.1:0-4605 GCA_031369435.1 Chitinophagaceae bacterium | reverse complement strand
TGAAGTTGCTGTATCACCTAACGGAAAAGAAGTTGCTATTATCTATCGTGGTGAAGTTTTTGTTACCAGTGTGGATGGGGGTGTTACCAAACGTATCACCAATACACCTCAGCAGGAACGCATGGTGGAATTTGGTAATGATGGCAAAAGCATTTATTATTCAACTGAACGCAACGGGAGCTGGGACATTTACAAATCAACTATTGTACGTAAAGAAGAACCGTATTTTTATGCATCTACCCTGTTGAAAGAAGAACCTGTACTTGCAAGTGACAAAGAAGAATTTCAACCTGATGTATCGCCCGATGGTAAAGAAATTGCTTACCTGGAAGAAAGGAATATTCTCAAAGTTTATAATATCGCAAGCAAAACATCCAGAACTATTCTTCCTGCCGGCGTTAACTTTTCTTACCGTGATGGTGACCAGAGTTACGAATGGAGCCCCGACAGCAAATGGCTGGCTATAAGAAGTAATGAAGGACGTTACAGTTCAAGTGATGTTGTGATTTATAAAGCTGATGGAATTAATAAAAACGGAACAGATGTAACCAATAGTGGCTTTGGTGATGGCGGTCAAATTTTCGTATTGGATGGGAAAGCCTTATTATGGAGTAATGATAAATTCGGCAAAAGGCCTTTGGCTTTTCAGGGTGCAAGGGAAAGCGATATCTTTATCATGTTCTTTGAACAGGATGCTTATGATCGTTTCCGTTTAAGTAAAGAAGATTATGCTTTACTGAAAGAACAGGAGGATAAAATAAAAAAAGACTCTGTAGCAAAAGCTAAAGATTCTGTTGCAAGGAAAAACTGGCAACCTGATTTTGAAAATATTGATGATCGTAAAATACGCCTCACCGTAAGTTCAATGAACATTGGCAGCTATGCATTATCAACTACTGGCGATAAACTCTGGTATACTGCTACAACCGAACGCAATACAGAATTGTGGGAAATGAATACCCGTACAAGAGAAACAAAAGTGATTACAAAACTGGGCAATGGTGCAGAATTTGTTTTATCGAAAGACGGGAAAGCATTATTTATTGTAAGTGATCAGGGACTAATGAAAATGGAAACAGAAAGCGGAAAGATGAGTCCTGTTTCGATACGCAGTGAAATGGTACTGAATACTGCCGGCGAACGTTCTTATATTTTTGAACATGCATGGCGCCAGGTAAAAAAGAAATTTTATGACCCCAAACTTCATGGTCTTGACTGGGAAATGTACAGAGATAACTATGCAAGATTTTTACCCCATATCAATAACAACTATGATTTCCAGGAATTACTGAGCGAATTACTTGGAGAACTCAATGGATCACATACAGGAGGACGTTATTCACCGCAAAATCCAACAGCTGATCAAACTGCATCACTTGGTTTATTCATTGATGAATTTATTGCTGGTGATGGTTTAAAAATTACAGAAGTAATTAACGGTGGGCCTTTAGATATTTCAACTAGTAAGATCAAAGTGGGAATGATCATTGAAAAAATTGATGGTGCTGCAGTAACTGCATCCATTGACTGGGCAACCTTACTCAACCGAAAAGCTGGAAAAAATGTATTGCTTTCTGTTTTTGATCCCTCAAAAAACGACCGTTTTGATGAAACAGTAAAACCAATTAATGCTGGAGCAGAACAGGGATTATTGTACAACAGATGGGTTGATATGATGCGTAAAATGGTAGATCAACTCAGCAATGGTAAAGTTGGCTATGTACATGTACAGGGTATGAACGATGGCAGCTTCAGAACTGTATATGAAGAAGTGCTGGGCAAAAATGCAAACAAAGAAGCATTGATTGTTGATACCCGATTCAACGGAGGTGGTTGGTTGCATGATGAATTGGTTACTTTCCTTGGCGGTAAACAGTATTTGACATTTGCACCTTATGGCTTCAAAGCTAAAGGACAAGAACCATTAAATAAGTGGACTAAGCCAAGTTGTGTTTTAATGAGTGAAAGTAATTACAGTGATGCATTCATCTTTCCTTACGCTTATAAAAATTTAGGAATTGGAAAACTCATTGGTAAACCTGTACCTGGCACCGGTACAGCTGTTTGGTGGGAAACTCAAATTGACCCCACATTGGTATTTGGTATTCCAATGATTGCAACCATAGGTAAAGAAGGAAGACCAACAGAAAACTTACAAATTAATGCAGATATTGATGTAGACTTACCTTATGCATCATTTATCAAGGGCAAAGACACACAGATTGAAAGAGCCGTATTAGAAATGTTGAAAGAGATCAAACAATAAAATAATTTTTTTCAGAAAAAGCAAACCCCGACTCTTTGGTCGGGGTTTGCTTTTGATGGGTCAGCTGGAATGAACAAAGTCTGGTTGCTTCACTTGCAACAATTGATTGAACGAAATAGTTATCGTATCTGCTAATTTTTCTTCTAATACATCTGCAAAGGTTTCGAAATATACAATCACATCTTCTCTTACATTGCGCTGCAGCCAACGAAACCCACCCGGCAATTGATTCAATACTTCACGGTCTTCAAGATATTCAAGGTTATGAATATCACTGGGGGTTAAACCAACCTGTTGGAGTTTGCTGATGAGTAAACCTGCCGGTGCATTGGTAATACCACAATAATCTTCAGCCAACTCAGTCCATTCACCAATACCGGTATGTGCATAGGCAAGAATTTCTTCCCTGCTTAATTTTGAAACAACCTGTACAAGATTACCGCAATTGCAGGCTCCGTGATTGCCCCAGGCATAGTGGACACCTTTGCGTAAACGGCTGGCCGTTTCACGCAAAGCAGATATTAATATCATATTTGGATAAGCCATGTGCAAATTTCACAATTATAAAAAATATACTTCTGTTTTGTTGAAACTTTAACGTCTGTTAAAAATATTTCAATCAACAATTCGTTTAAAAGGCTTTACTTGAAAACTATTCATGGAAAAACGACTTCTTTTAATCTTCACCATTTTATTTTCAGGAATTTCTTTTGCACAGGCACAGATGATCACAGGTGTATGGAAAGGAAAAGTGGGTAATGGTTTACGGCCAGCCAAACTCGAACTGAAATTAATTCAGCGGGGCGATAGTTTGTTTGGCACTTCTTATTATTATGAATCAGCAACAAATTACCGTCGTTATGCAGTGAAAGGATATTTTAATCAACAAACGAATGAAGTGGTATGGTGGGATGATGAACTGCTTGAAGCAAAAACATCAAGAGCAAATATTTTATCGCCGGGTGAACTGCCTTTGCTGATGGAAGCTGATTTTAATTGCCCCGGTGGAGGTGTGATGATGCTCGATGGAAAAGCAGTTACAAAAGAAGAACAAAAGAACAAGGGTGATCTGCATTTAGATAAAGTTGAAAATCCATCCTTTAAAGATGAATGGGATTTTGTAATTGAAAATTATACCGTTGGTGCCAATGACCCTGAGTTTATTGACAGCATTGCATCCATTCACAAAGTAGTGAAACAACCGGAGCCTGTTATTGTTGCTGCACCAAAACCGGAAGTGATTCAAGCTCCCAAAAGAGAAGAACCTGCTGTGGTAAAAGATAACCCGCCTTTTCAAAAAGATACAGTTCAGCAAATAACAAAAGCTGAAGCTCCTGTTACGCCAAAGAAAGAAACACCGGCTGTTACCATTTCAAAAGTTCCGGCCATTAAAGAAAAATTTATTGAACGCAAAAAAGTACTCACCACTGAATTACCATTGGAAGGTGATACCATTGAAATTCATTTTTATGATAATGCAGAAATTGATGGCGATTCCATTTCATTGTTCATGAACAATCAATTGGTATTTGAGCATGTAAAGCTGAGTGACAAACCATACATCGTAAAGTTTGCTGTTGCTGCTTTAAGTGAAACCAATGAATTGGTGATGGTGGCAGAGAACTTAGGTTCTATTCCACCCAACACTTCGTTTATGATTGCGTATGTTAAAGGGATTCGCTATACAGCTAATTTGGAAAGTACAGAGAACAGCAGTGCGATGATACGGTTTGTGCGAAGGAAGTAGTTGTACACTGAGGCACAGTGAAGAAATTGATAAGGGTGACAGTTTTTTGAAAACTGTCACCCTTTTACTTTAATGGAATTATATTCCTCTGTGCCTCTGTATACAAAAATCACTTCTTCTCCTCTTCCACTTTGTATTCTTTCAGATGTTTGTACACCAGGTTATCATTCTCCACTTTTATGATCCGCAGTTCCATGAATACACTATCGGCATTATAAAAACCAACAATGCAGGATAATGGTTCCGGGCCTTTTTTCAATTCAGGCTTGGGCATAAAACCCATATTGGGAACTGAGAATATCTTTTCGCCAGTTACTTCTTTGTATTGAAATCTTAGCTCGTACTTCATCGATTCCTTTTGTTCAAACAACTCCACTTTAAACTTCCAATCAGGATTCAATGCATCATTCACCTCTTCAACATACTCCTTAACTGCTTTCGGATTAACTGTTGCTCTTTCTTTTGTGTATGGCTCCAGGTTCTGGCTCGTTTCAGAATTACAAGCGATCAATGTAAGAAGAGCAAAGAATAAAAATTGTTTCATGTTCAGGAAGTTTTACCGCTAAGACGCTAAGGCGCAAAGATTTTTTTT
>JANMOR010000095.1:0-4819 GCA_031369435.1 Chitinophagaceae bacterium | reverse complement strand
GTACAGCATAGGTGTAACAGGTTATTACATGCATTACAACAATCAACTGGTGTTAACAGGACGCATTAATGATGTGGGTGCTTATACAAGAATCAATATCCCCAAAAGTTACCGTGCAGGTGTGGAGTTTACCGCCACTGCAAAGGCAAGCGATTGGTTCAATGCAGCAGCAAACCTTACACTCAGCAAAAACCGCATTCTCAATTTTACAGAATATGTAGATGATTATGATAATGGCGGACAAAAAGAAAATTTCCTTTCATCTTCTCCCCTTTCCTTTTCACCCAATGCCATTGCAGGCATCACCTTGAATTTTGTTCCGTTGAAGAATGGAGAGATCAGTTTGCTGAATAAATATGTATCACGCCAGTTTCTTGATAACACGGGCAACATCGCAAGAAGTATTGATCCCTTTTTTGTGAGTGACCTGCGGCTGAGTTATGGAATACGGTTGAAAAAGATCAAAGAAATCAATTTGGTTTTTCAACTCAACAATGTGTGGAATAAATTATATGAAGCCAATGGATATACCTTCAGTTATATCTATAATGCACAAACCATTACAGAAAACTTTTATTATCCAATGGCCGGAAGAAATTTCCTGGCTGGGATTTTAATCAAATTATAAATCAAAGAGGTGACACTTTTTTGAAAAGTGTCACCTCTTATTATTTTTTCTCTGTGTTCCTCTGTAACTCCTTCCCTCTGTGTTATCCTTTTAAAAAACTGTCACCTCTAAATTTTTTCTCTGCGTTCCTCTGTACCTCCTCTCCTCTGTGTTAAAAATTAACTTTCAAAATCAGCTCTCCACGCCAGCATACCACCGGTTACATTCACCACATTGGTAAAGCCCATTGTTTCAGCAAACATACAGGCCTGTCCGCTGCGGTTGCCACTGCGGCAATAAAAGATCACTTCTTTATCTTTTAAATTTTCGAGTTCGTCGATATCCATTGTTTGAATACGACCCAACGGGTGAAGGATACCTCCAATATTAAAGTCAGCATGTTCATGCGGTTCACGCACATCTACAATATTGAGTTGCTCACCGGCGTCGAGTCTTGCTTTTAATTCTTCAACAGTAATTGTATTCATAAAAAATAATAATTATTAATACTCATTCTCTTTTTTCTCAACAACAGGTTTTTGTTTTTGTGTTGTATCAATTTTTGTACGATCCATACTGATATACAGATCCATCAACTGTCCACCCCTGATGCGGATCGGTCTGCCTTCATCATCTCTTCTCGGCGGACTTTGTTTGTAAACAAATGCACTGCTGCTGTCACCCACATTGCCATCTACTATAACTGCACCCAATAACAATTCATTACTTTCTAAAAATATTTTTGCTTCACCAAAGGTCATACCCAGCAAATCAGGAACCAGCATTTCATTTTTCTTTATACCTCCACCTAATACAAAACTGATCCTGCTGCCCATGGGGATTCTTGTGCCGGGTAAGATCACCACTCCTTTATAAGATTGCTCCAATACTGAACCAACAGCAAAATCAGGTCTGGTACTTGTATCACCTAACTTCAACCCCAATGTATTCAACTGCAGTTGCACACTACGATAAGTTTGACCCACAAAGTTAGGAACTGCAATCAATGGAGCTTCGGCCCTGTTCACCGTTAAATAAACTGTGCGGTGCACCTTCACCATTTCATTGGGAACAGGCGATTGTTTTACAACAGAAAGTTTGGGCAGACTATCATAATAAACACTGTCCTGCACTTCCACTTCAAAGCCCTGTGCCTCCAGTGTTTTTTTGGCCTGTTCAATATTTTGTCCTTTTACTTCCGGCACTTTAATATACTCACCATGTTTGGTGATCATATCGAGCAACTGGAAAAAACCAAAGATCACTGCAAATCCCAAAAGAATTGCAATAACGAGATTGAGTAAAAAGGAACGGTTGGTGAGAAATTGAAACACTTAAATAAAATTTGATTGCCCAATATCGGTATTAAAATTAAATTCGATGATTTGTGATAGCTTCTTCTACCAATGCCGAATAAAAATCTTCCAGCTCCCAGCCCATGGCTCTTACCTGCTGGGGAACAATGCTGGCATCAGTTTGGCCCGGTACTGTATTGATCTCTAACATAAACGGTTCATTCTTTTCTTCATTGTATATAAAATCAATCCGCACCACTCCACTGCAATTAAATACAGCATAGATTTTTTTTGCTGCCTCACTTACTTTTTTAAACATTTCTTCACTTGCTTCAGCAGGTGTAATTTCTGTACTCCTGCCCTGGTACTTGGCAACAAAATCAAAAAACTCCATATCGGTATCTGCTTTCACTTCTGTCATGGGCATAGCAATAATTTCGCCCTTGCTTTTAAATACGCCAATGGTAAACTCCCTGCCCGTAATCATTTCTTCTACCAAAACCTGTTCATCTTCTATAAAAGCTTTTTCTATAGCAGCAGCAAGATCTTCCTGCTTACTTACTTTACTCATGCCAATACTGCTGCCACCGTTATTTGGTTTAACAAATACAGGCAGTTTTAAATTGATTGTAGTTGCATCAACAGGAAGATGTTTAAACAAATGCACACTCTTTGCAACATGAATACCTGCAAATGCTGCAACAGCAACTGTATATCGTTTATTAAATGTAATGGCTGATGTGGCTGCACTGCAGGAAGTGTAAGGAAGATTCAAGACATCAAAATAACCCTGCAGTTTTCCATCCTCACCCGGCGTACCGTGTAAGCCAATGAACACACAATCAAAAACAATTTTCTTTCCATCTACAGTAAGAGTAAAATCATTTTTATTCACCGGTTGTTTTGTACCATTGGCTTCTTCATAGGTCCAGCCTTCTTTGGTAATATCAATCACAAAAACATTGTACCTGTTTTTGTTTAAATGCGTATAAATGGTTGCAGCGCTTTTGTATGAGATCACAGATTCGCCGCTATACCCGCCCGTAACAAGGGCAATATTGATTGGTTGGTTCATAAATCGATGTTCGGTTTTCGATGACCGATTGTGGTCATTCTTCTTTTCAATAATCTTGCCATGTTCAAAACACAAAATTCAAATTCCAAAAAACAAATCCCAAAACCCAAAATCCAAATTCCAGTGTCCAAAAAACAAAGATCAAACTCTTCTATAAGCACGCCATACTCATAACTCATAACTCATAACCCACAACTTAAAACTTACAACTTACAACTTCTTACTCCACTCCCTGATTTCCTGTATCCAATATAAATTTCCATTTACCGTCTTTTTGTTTGCGCCAGATGGAGAGATAAGTTCCTTTGAGTGTAGTATCTTTTGCCGCAACCGTGTACACCCCATAAGTAAAACCAAGATCATGTGCGGCCGACATATCAGCACCTTTTGGTTCCCATGTCATGGTAAAGGAAGTATCTTCCTGTGCATTTAAAAATCGTATCACATCATCATCCACAATGGGCATATAACCCGGGCGGAGTAACACCGCTTCATCGGCAATATATTCCAGGAATGCTTTTTTCATTCCCATCTTTTTACTGGCTTCTGAAAAAGCCTGGTCCGTTTCCACCATCTCGTCAAGGGCTGCCTGTGTATCCACATCTTTTTTATTCACCGGCTCTTCGGGTTTCTTTGTTTCAAACAAACAGGCAGTAAAGAATACGGCTGTCATCAACACAAAAAAGAATCGCTTCATCATGCGTGCAAGATAATGATTCGCTCAATAATATAAACTGCACAGCGGGCAGTTAAGAGTTCTTTCACAATAAATAAAAGCAGGTGAAAAAAGAGTGAAGGAGATTGTTATAAAAAAGCAAGGTGAGAGTTTTCAAGCCCTCACCTTTTTTTAAACGGGAAATATCACCCGCCGTATTCTGGGCTCGTTCTTACGGGAACTCGTCCATCAGAGAAAATCGTTATTCAACACTCAGCTGAAAAATGCACAAAGCTAAATGGTTCTTAATGAGATTATTTATAAACTTCAGCCCGACCTCCAATCCTTAGCGTAGTCGAAGGATGGAGAGGGACCGAGGTCCTACATATGCAATCTTTCCTTTCTTTCCATTAATTGCTCCACTGTTTCCACATACATTTCATCAGGTACACAGCAATCAACAGGGCACACACTGGCGCATTGCGGTTCTTCATGAAAACCCTGGCACTCGGTACACTTGTTGGGTGTAATATAATAGATGTCCATTGCAACCGGAGCATTCTTTGCCGACGCATCTACAAGCGTACCGTCAATTAATGTGTACATTCCTTTTACTGTTGTGCCATCAGCCATGGCCCACTCTACACCCCCTTCATAAATAGCATTGTTAGGGCATTCAGGTTCGCAGGCCCCGCAGTTGATACATTCTTCCGTAATTTTTATTGCCATACTGGTTTGTTTTTTGTAGTTGGTCGGTATTAATTAAACGTTTTTTCAGTTAATATTGTCCTTAAAAGTAACACATAAAACGATTGCAGCAAACTATTCATTAGTGACTTTGGTTGAATTACATTTGCAGTTCAAATGTAAAATAAAGTGTTGAATGAATTTACAACAAAGGGTAGAAATTTTAAGTGATCTTGGTCAGTATATTTCTGCACATAATGACCAATGGCAGGAAATAACAGAACGGGCCGAACAATACAATCATTGGTTCACTCCTGAGTTCACCAACCTGGCGGCACAAAACATTACCACGCAATTTTTACAAAAAGATAAACTGCAGCAATGGATTGCCCATTATCATATCGATGACAACATTCAACCCAAAACCGTTGGCATTATTATGGCCGGCAATATTCCACTCGTTGGCTTTCATGATTTTTTATGTGTGTTTGTGAGCGGAC
>JANMOR010000081.1:0-3432 GCA_031369435.1 Chitinophagaceae bacterium | reverse complement strand
GTACTGTTCGAGAGGAACACAGTTTGAAATGTGCCCTCATACCGGGCATCGGTGGCCCTGTTTGCAAACGCTACATCTATTACATATTGCGTATTTGGCCTTATACGCTGAAAAGGCCGTCCATTTCTGATATCTCTTACGCAAACGGATGACCCGCCACCTGCAGGGTAATTAGCGTTAACAGTTGGATAATTAGGACGCCAGAAGAAATTGGATTTATTTTCAAAAGGTCCTGATGCAAAACTGCCTGGAGCTGAATTTTGACCAAACTTCAAATCTTTAGTATGATCAATAACCATCAAAAATTCGGTGCTATACTCATTACCTTCTTTGAAAACATCACCAAAATAAGGCATGAGGTTTAAATTGTAAGTGGCCTTATTATCTATTAAACCTTTTGCTGTGTTGAATGCATTTGTAAAATCTGTTGGTTGAGCAGCTGATGACCAACCACGCCAGAGATATGTTTTAGCCAACAAATACAAAGCCGTTGCTTTTGTTCCAGGCTTGCCTGTACCAGGAGCAGCAGTATTTGGCAAATCAGCAGAAGCATCTGTCAAATCTTTTATTATTTGAGCATATACGTCTGCTAAAGGTGCTCTTGTATCTGCTGCTGTCGCTTCCGTATTGAATGTTGTGTGAAGTGGAACTTCACCGAAAGTGGTAACGAGAGAAAAATAACAAAATGCACGCAGGAACTTTGCCTGGGCGAGTACCTGGGTTTTTGTAGCAGCCGGCATGTTAGCACTAACACCATATTCCAAAACTCCATTTGCTGTATTGATATCTATAAACATATTATTCCATAGAGCAGAATAATCGTTTGTGTTGCTTTTTATCAACGGGTTATTATAAGTAAACCAATGTTGAACATCAGCTGCTGCCGCTTTAAGAGATTCATCCGTACCGGAACTGAAAAGCTGGGTAAAAATCTGGGTTCCCCAAAGCCCACGGAATGAAGAATAGATACCGGCAATACCACCCTGTATGCCTTCAGGAGTTTTAAAATAAGAAGGATCAATAGATGCCCTCGGCTGTTCGTCTAGAATTTTTTTACATCCAGGTGCAGTAAATAAAATTACTGTACAAAGCAGCAGGTATATTATATTTTTAAGTTTCATGTCTACTGTTTTTTTTATTAGAATTTAAGATTTACACCAACCACGAATTGACGGGTAGGCGGTACAGTCATGTTTACTGTAATAGCACGGGTTTTAACAGGAGTAGTACTGCCGATAGATCCTACCGAATTATTGGTGCCGGTAAAATTTCCTTCAGGGTCTATTCCTAAGCCTGATTTCACAAGTGGAGACCAGAGAATAAATGGATTCTGTGCAGATACATATACTCTCAAGGATTGAATCTTCATCTTATCAAGCAAACCATGAGAAAAATTATACCCCAAATCAATAGTTCTTAATTTAATAAAAGAACCATCCTGGTACGTAAGTGTGGATGTGTAAAGTTGTCCATCACGGCTGGCATCAGGTTGAGGAAATGCATTGGTTGCATTAGCAGGTGTCCAATAATCTACTTTATGCTGATTTACACGACTGTTCATAAAAAACGGATACCCCCCGGCACCACCATCTGCTGATAAATAAGTTGCCACAACTGTTTGGCCAAAGCGACCGAACATTACAACATTCAAATCAAAATTTTTGTAACGGAAATGATTCGTCATGCCGGCAACCAGGTCGGGTTGAAAATCACCAACAAACTGGCGGTCGTCTGCATCAATAGCATTATTCTTATTGAAGTCCTGAATCTTAATATCTCCGGGAGCCTGTCCATAAACTGCAGCCTGTGCAGCTTCACTGGTTTGCCAAATTCCGATTTTCTTTAAATCATATATAACTGTGATTGGTTTGCCAACAAACCATCCATTACCTACATCTTTTTGTAGACCCAGTTGCAGTTCAACAATTTTTTCTCTTGTAAAAAAAGCAGTTAAGTCTGTACGCCAGGTAAATCCACCTTCATTTTTGCTTTGAATATTTATACTGCTAATTGTAAACTCCATTCCTTTAGTTCTGGTTTTACCAGCATTCACTAAAATAGAGTTTGCTCCATTACTAACAGGCAAGCTTTTATTAAGTAAGATATCACTGGTATTACTATTAAAATATTCAATGGAACCGGATAGACGGTTGTTAAGTATTGCGAAATCAACTCCAATATTTAACCCTGAAGTTTTTTCCCATGTAAGGTTAGGATTTGGAAGTGTATTAATCGTATATCCATTTACATAGTTTACAAGGGCAGTAGTGCCTTGTCCATAATTATAAAAATTTGAACTGAGACTTCCTAAAGTAGTATATGGGTTGATACCAGCATTAGAGCTTATTCCCCAACCTGCTCTTAATTTTAATGCAGAAACAAGTTTTACATTATCCATAAATCTTTCTCTGTCAATATTCCATCCTATTGAAACGGCAGGATATGTAACCCACTGATGACCTGGTGCAAGTACGGAAGAACCATCCGTTCTTACTGTAGCTGTTAGCAAATACTTGTCATCAAAAGAATAAGTAGCTCTGCCCATATATCCAATTAATCCCGATTCGCTGTAACCGGCGTTTTGTGGAGTAACTGTATTTACTAACTGGAAGTTATAATCCTGGATATAATCGGCAGGAACACCCTGACCATTAAATTGCTGCGATTGAAATTTATTTTTCTGGATCTCCTGCAAAGCCAGGACATTCACTTTATGTCTTCCACCAAATGTTCTGCCATACTCTAATGAGTTATTTATAGTATACTGCCATCCTTCGGCATTTGACTGACTAAGATTTGCACCCGCTGTATTTGTATTATTGTTGAAAACATTATTTGGGCCTGTATAATTATTATTCATCGTCTGCGACCATCCAAAACCAAAAGTGGTTTTAAATTTCAGATCATGTAATATTTTCACTTCGGCAAAAAAGTTATGCTGGAATTGATACCTGCGGGTATTGGCTTTAATAATGTCATTATTTCCAATTGAAGTAAGAGGATTAATAGTAGTATTATCTACACCTTGTTGAATTGCAGGTTGAAAATTAAGAGTGCCATCGTCATTGTAGGGTTTATATAAAGGGCCTAATCTCATCCCGGTAGTATAGGCATTTGTACCAAGCCTTTTTTGATAACCCATTGTATTGAAACTTGTAAAACCGATCTTAATCCGCTCTGTCATTTTATGATCTATATTCACATTAAATGAATACCGGTCGAATGACTGATCATGTATTATGCCGGTTTCTTTAAAATAGCCAAAGCCGAAGAAATACTGTGTTCTATCATTTCCTCCATTTACATTCAAATCATGTCCTGTTCTTACACCGGTTGTTAATAAAAGATTTTGCCAGTCAGTATTTACACCTGCCGCAAGATTTGCTTGTTCGGTAGCATTGAGCGCATAAGGACTTGTTACGTTGGGATTAG
>JANMOR010000034.1:0-14305 GCA_031369435.1 Chitinophagaceae bacterium | reverse complement strand
ATTAACCGCTTGCTAATTGTTTAAAAACTCTATTTTTGCAACCTGTAACCAAATTATTACGACAATGTCAGACATCGCAGCAAGAGTAAAAAAAATCATCGTAGACAAGTTAGGTGTTGAAGAAACAGAGGTTAACCCTGAAGCTTCTTTTACAAATGATTTAGGAGCTGATTCTTTAGACACAGTAGAACTCATTATGGAATTTGAAAAAGAGTTCAACATTTCTATCCCTGATGAACAAGCTGAAACCATCACAACCGTTGGTCAGGCAGTGGCTTATTTAGAAGAACACGCTAAGTAATTAAATACCGCCCCAAGCGGTATAAACCTTTCTTATTACCAGGCAACTTATGCAACTCAAACGAGTAGTAGTTACCGGAATTGGTGCCCTTACACCATTAGGCAAAACTCTTGAACAATATTGGGAGGGACTGGTTAATGGTGTATCCGGCGCTGATTTCATTCAACAATTTGATTGTAGTAAATTCAAAACAAGATTTGCCTGCGAGGTAAAAGATTTTGAACCTACTGCCTATCTTGATCGAAAGGAGGCCCGTAAAATTGATCGCTTTACCCAGTTTGCTTTAATTGTTAGTGATGAGGCTGTGAAAGATGCAGGCATAACAAAGGACAATGTTGATCCTGACAGGGTAGGTGTAATTTTTGCCAGTGGTATTGGCGGGTTAATTACTTTCCAGGAAGAAGTTGTAAACTTTGCTCAGGGTGATGGAACCCCCCGTTTCAATCCTTTCTTTATCCCAAAAATGATATTGGATATTGCAGCCGGACAAATCTCGATGCGTCATGGTTTCAGGGGTCCAAACTTTGCGGTTGTTTCTGCCTGTGCATCTTCAACCAATGCCATAATTGACGCATATGATAATATTCGTCTTGGTAAAGCTGATATTGTTTTAACCGGAGGTAGCGAAGCGGTTGTTAGTGCAGCAGGGGTTGGTGGATTTAATGCCATGAAAGCATTGAGCGAACGCAATGATGATCCTAAAACAGCAAGCCGCCCCTTTGACAAAGACCGTGATGGTTTTGTAATGGGCGAAGGTGCTGGCATGTTAATATTAGAAGATCTTGAACATGCTTTAAAGCGTGGCGCAAAAATATATTGTGAAATAGCAGGTGGTGGTGCAACTGCCGATGCTCATCATATCACAGCTCCGCATCCCGAAGGATTGGGCGCCAATAATGTAATGAAAGTAGCTTTGAAAGATGCTGGTATGCAGGCATCAGATATTGATTACATTAACGTGCACGGCACCTCAACTCCGTTGGGTGATATTGCTGAAACCAAAGCCATCATGAGAGTGTTTGGTGAACATGCATATAATCTCAATATCAGTTCTACCAAATCAATGACAGGTCACTGTCTTGGTGCTGCCGGAGCATTGGAAGCAATTGCCTGCATCATGAGTGTTGTACATGATATCATTCCACCTACAATTAATCATTTTACTGATGACCCTGGATTGGATTCAAAATTAAACTTCACATTCAATCGGGCACAGAAACGCACAGTAAGGGCTGCTTTAAGCAATACATTTGGCTTTGGTGGACATAATGCTTCTGTGATTGTAAAAAAATATTCCTGATTTACATTAGATTTGTTGCAGCATCTGCGTAAAGAAAGTTTTTCTTTTTGCATGATGTTGATCTCAAAAATTTATGGTGCGGAATTTCGTCCGTCAAATATTACCTGCAAAAAATAAATTCGAAAGTAACCTTCGCAATATTCTGGGCTATAGCCCGGGCGATTTGGTTTTATACAGAACAGCTTTAAGCCACCGCTCAATTAAAGAAGGCAGTGATCAGAATAATGAGCGAATGGAATTCCTTGGTGATGCTGTATTAAGTGCTGTAGTTGCCGATTACCTTTTTAAAAAATATCCATACAAGGGCGAAGGATTTCTTACAGAGATGCGGAGTAAAATGGTGAACCGTGTTACACTCAATGATATTGCTGTAAGAATGGGATTGAAAAAAATAACCATTTATAACAAGGGCGATAACTCATTAAAAATATCCCAGATATTCGGAAATACATTAGAAGCATTGTTAGGCGCTATTTACCTTGATCTTGGTTATAATAAAACAAAGAAATGGATAAATAAGAATGTGATCGTTCCTTACTTGTTTATGGAAGAACTGGAGTTACTGGAAATCAATCATAAAAATAAATTGTACGGATGGGCCAATAAAAATGGCAAAGCATTGGAGTTTGAAACCATTGATGAACGATTAGAAAATGGTCGTCGTTTATTTACGATTGGTGCAGTGGTTGATGGAGAAGTTATTTCAGAAGGAAGAGCTTTCAATAAAAAAGATGCCAGCCAAATTGCAGCACAAATTGCAGTGGAGAAATTAGGGTTACAGGAAAAATAATATCCATCCTAATTAGAAGGGTTAGAAGATAGGAGCGGAGACGAAGGGATTCGAACCCTTGATACAGTTTCCCGTATACACACTTTCCAGGCGTGCTCCTTCAACCACTCGGACACGTCTCCTGAAGGGTTGCAAAAATACAGGTATCGCTCTTAGCCCCCGAATAAATTTTGTGCATTAACGGTTGTTGCAGCAATTACTTCAAATGCTGTTATTCTTTTAACTTCAACTATTTTTTCAACAATATATGTTAGATAGGAAGGCTCATTGCGTTTACCTCTGAAAGGTACGGGTGTTAAATAAGGGGCATCTGTTTCAAGGACCAAATATTCAGTTGGTATCTGTTTGATGACATCGTCAAGTCCTGAATTTTTGTAGGTGATCACACCACCTATACCCAACAAAAAGCCCAAATCAATAATCTGTTTTGCCTCATCATCTGACCCGCCAAAACAATGAAAAATGCCACGAAGTTTTCCGTTTTGATTTTGTTTTACCAGATCAATACAATCCTGCAATGAATTACGGCTGTGAATAACAATGGGTAGATGATGTTCCAATGCCCAATCGATCTGCAATTGAAAGGCAGCTTTCTGTTCTTTGATAAAATTCTGATCCCAGTAATAATCCAGGCCAATTTCCCCCACTGCCACAAAAGGTCTTTTCTTGAGCCATTCTTCCACCAGCTTAAGTTCATTGATATAATTTTCTTTTACAGAGCAGGGATGTAACCCCATCATGGCAATACATTTTCCCGGAAATGCTTCCTCCAGCTTTAACAAATCTGAAATGGAGCTGCTGTCGATATTGGGCAAATAGAATTTAGAAACCCCGGCTTCTTCAGCCCGGTTGATGACTTCAGCAATATCTGGTTGAAATTCAGGTAGGTAGAGATGAGTATGTGTATCAATCATAAAATAAAGGAGGGTAAAATTAACATCTTCTGCCGATACTGGCGTTATCTTAAAATACCAGCTATCAGACCATGGAGCCAAAAAGAATTTTTAACATCGCTTAAACCAACCCCACATCATACAGTCTTTGTATTGTTCGTTTTAATAAAAAACCTAAAAAAAGCGTATATCATGAAAACAAGCAACATTATCTCAAAAAGCACTTTGGCATTCCTGCTCATGGGTGCATTAACGTTTACAGCCTGTAAAAAGGAAAACAGTTCAGCAAAAGCTGATGAAACTGCAACAATTGAAAGCACTTCCAGCAATACCGAAGCAGAAGCTGCATATGAAGATGTATTTGACAATACCATGGGTATTGGTGTTGAAACAGGTGAAGACCTGGGAATTACCGGAAGCGTAGGTATTTACGGGCGTATGGAAGGGGGAAACTACACCGGCCGTGTTGACAGTATCCGTTGTTTCACCATTACTGTTGTTCCCCAGCAACAAGGTGTATTTCCAAAAACAGTTACTATTAATTTCGGAGCCGGTTGTGTTGGTCGTGATGGCAAACTCCGCAAGGGTAAGATCATTACTGTATTTACAGGACCAATGCGTGCACCTGGAAGCAAGGCAACTACTACATTTGATGGCTATAAGGTTGACAGCATGGCCGTAGCAGGTACACATGAAGTAATTAATGTAAGTACCAGTAATAATAAAATCTTTACTACCAAGGTTATTGAAGGCAAACTTACCTGGGATAGTGGCCGTTGGGTAAAATGGAGCAGCATAAGAACAGTTGCCCAGATTGAAGGCAACGGAACTCCTTTCTTCCCTTTGGATGACATCTTTTCAATTACAGGTGGTGGTCGTGGCGAAAACAGCAGAGGCAACAGTTGGGGTCATGAAGTGTTGGAGCCACTGATTAAAAAATTCACCTGTCGCTGGATATCAAAAGGTGTTTTACGAATCAGGTTTAATGATACAAATGGTGTGTTGAATTTCGGTAATGGTGAGTGCGATAATAAAGCTGTACTTACCGTAAATGGCAATACCAGAATCATTACTTTACCCTAAGAAAAAACACTTGTATCTGATAAAAGAAATTGTACCTTAGCGAAAGTTTTCATAGGGTACGGATTAAAAACGGGCCAGGGTTTCCACCCCGGCCCTCCTTTTTTACAATACTTTTTCCCCGATCGCTTCAAAACGGTAACCCTCAACCGAAAACTTTTTCAAACATTCAACAAGGGCAAATTTCATATTCGTGAACGCTTTTTCACTATCATGAAATACAATTACTGATCCTGCCCCCGCTTTCCTTTTTACATGTTCAAAACATTTTTGAGGGCTGATGGTTGTATCAAAATCAGCACTTAATACATTCCACATTATAATCTTATAAGATGGCCTTGCCTCCTGCAACAGTTTTGCCTGGAATGCATTTATTTTCCCATACGGTGGCCTGAAAAGATCAGAATCGATCCATTGAGCAGCTTCTTTTACATTATTCAACCAGGTTGTATCATCTGTTTTCAAGCCGTTGAGATGATTATGTGTATGATTTCCCACCCGGTGTCCTTCCGTTAAAATGCGTTTATAAATTCCAGGATGATCAGCCACATTTTTGCCGATACAGAAGAAGGTTGCTTTTGCATTGTATTTTTTCAGTTCATCTAATACAAACGGAGTTGCAACAGGATGAGGGCCATCATCAAAAGTGAGATACATGATCTTTTCTTTTGTTGGGATGTCCCAGATGAGTTTAGATGGAAATACCATCCTTAGCCACCACGGTGTTGTAATGATATAACGCATAATTGAAATTAGTACACAAAACCATATCCTGTAATCTGAATCAGTAAAGCGGCATAAAAAAAGCGTTTGCCTTTTTTTGAAAGAAACATTGACTGAGTTTGTGGCGATAACAGTTCGTTGGCATACAGCTTTTCAGCTTCATGAGTTTTTGATGCTGTCGAACCCGAAAGGATCGCCTCGGCACAATATTTTTCCAGCAAACCAGGCAAGGTTTGATAAAATAAGGATGTACTGATGAACACATCAGCACCTAATATTTTATTACCGGTAGAAGCAATGATGCCAACTATACTGCTGTCTTTCATTCTTAACTGCTGTAAAAAATACTGTACATATTGATTGCTTGTATCTGTATTTTTTTTATTGCCTAGCAGGGCGGCATAAGAAGATGATCCTGTTTGATTATTTTGTTTCAGCAATCGTCTTATTTCATCCCACACTTTTGTTTGATTTTTAGATGTATCAATAATATTCTGCAAACCACTCCCTGTAGTTCCTCTGTAAGTGAATTTTTTTTCAGCACTGCTCCAACGGCTTTCTTCAATACAATAAACAGGAACAACATGTTGCTTTCCCGAACGTAGAATAGTGTCTTTGGCAAACACCCTGTCTTGCCTGCCTCCCATTACAATTTCACCGCTTTTGATGACAAGATCTTTACCACTTTTATTTTCAATTAGGAGGATATTAATATTGTCAACCATATAGTTTCCCCGTTCCCTGATCTTTACGGTTCCTTTGCCCATTCCGGTTTTCAATGAAATACTGGAAGAATGTACAGTATTGCTGTCATCTGCTTTCTCCAATCGCTTAATGGGAATGAGTTTAAGATGACGAAACACAATAGCACTGTCGAATTCTACAACCAAAGAAGGAAATGTAAAATCAGATTGTGCAGTAACAGTGTTGCAGATAAGCAGAAAAAATGACAGCCATTTCATAACCCGATAAAAGTAACGGAAATAACGGTGAAGAATATCCCTGCTTCTTCTTAAGGCAATGGAGTGCAGAAATAAATGCCTGTTTGACTTTATCTTTGCCGCATGAGTGTAAGAGTTCGGTTTGCTCCCAGTCCAACGGGAGGTTTGCATTTAGGAGGTGTACGCACCGTATTGTATAATTATTTATTTGCCAAACATCATGGCGGTGAATTTGTGCTGCGGATAGAAGATACAGATCAAACACGTTTTGTGGCTGGTGCTGAAGAATACATTTTTAATTGTTTGAAATGGTGTGGCCTGCTGCCCGATGAAAGTCCGGTACATGGAGGTCCTTATGGACCGTACAGGCAAAGTGAACGTAAAGAAATGTACCGCAAGTATGCTGAAACATTGGTAGCACATGGTCATGCTTACTATGCATTTGATACCAAAGAAGAACTGGAACAAATGCGTGAATCATTTAAAACAGAAGAAAACACTTCGCCACAGTATGATCATAACATCCGAAAAAAAATGCGGAACAGTTTAACGCTTACAACTGATGAGGTAAAAGAGTTACTGGAAAAAGATACCAGGCATGTGATCCGGATTAAAATGCCTGAACATGAAATGATCAGTTTTACAGACATGATTCGTGGTGAAGTGAGTTTTCAAACAGATCTTGTTGATGATAAGGTATTACTGAAAGCAGATGGAATGCCAACCTATCACTTAGCTGTGGTAGTTGATGATTACCTCATGAAGATCACTCATGCTTTTCGTGGAGAAGAATGGTTGCCCAGCGCACCTGTTCATTTGCTGCTATGGAAATATTTAGGTTGGGAAAAACATATGCCGCAATGGGCTCATCTGCCATTGATACTCGGCCCCAATGGAAAGTTGAGTAAAAGGGATGGTGCCAAATATGGGTTCCCGGTATTTGCCATGAACTGGACCGATCCTAAAACCAATGAACTCACAGAAGGGTTTTTTGAAAAAGGTTTTTTACCGGAAGCATTTATCAATTTACTGGCGGTACTCGGATGGAACGATGGTACAGAAAAAGAAATGTACAGCATGGATGAACTGATTGCCAGTTTTGATATCAATCGTGTACACAGTGCAGGTGCTAAGTTTGATTATGAAAAAGCAAAATGGTTCAATCATGAATGGATCAAGAGTAAGGATGTGCGAAGTTTGAAGTACGATGTGCGACTTGTTCTTGAATCGGGTGGTCTTATAATTACTGACGACATTTATCTTGAAAAAATTATTGAACTGGTGAAAGACCGTTGCACATTATTGCCCGATTTTATACAGCAGGCAGGTTTCTTTTTTAAAGCACCCACCACATTAGATGTTGATGCAGTAAAGCCCAAATGGACTGAGGAAAAGAAAATGTTTTTTGAAGAATATATAATCAGGTTGAAAGGAATTGGTAATTGGGAGTTGGCAACCATTGAAAATTCCTTTAAAGAATTAGCCGTTGCAAAAAATATCAAACCCGGTGAATTGCAACTACCCATGCGTGTTATGCTGGTAGGTGGAAAGTTTGGCCCGGCAGTGATGCAAATTGCAGAGTTGATTGGAAAGGAAGAAACGGTGAATAGAATTGCAAAAGCATTGAAAGAGTTTTAGCCACTTTATTTGGAATTTTCTGCTTTAAAAAATTATCTTAACTCCATGAACCTTTCTAAATGGACATGGCCGTTTATTATCTTAATGGCCCTCATCAAATTTGCATTACCTTTTTTTCTGCAGCATCCTGTTTATGAATTACACCGTGATGAGTTTTTGTATTTGGAACAGGGTCATCATCTTGCATGGGGTTATATGGAAGTGCCGCCGATGATCTCCTGGTTATCGTGGATCACTATTCAGTTGGGCAGCAGTTTCTTTTGGGTAAAATTCTGGCCATGTTTTTTTGGCGCACTAACACTTATCATCACCTGCGAAATGGTTCTTGAATTGGGTGGAAAGTTGTTTGCTGTTTTTATTGCAGGTCTGTGCATACTGTTTACGGCGTACCTGCGATTGCATTTTTTATTCCAGGCAAATTTTTTAGAAGTCTTCTGGTGGGCATTGAGTGCTTACTTCATCATCCGTTATATCAACACCAAACAAATCAAGTACCTCTACTGGATTGGTTTTGCATTTGGCTGCGGCTGGCTCAGCAAAAACTCTGTTTCTTTTTTTATTATTGCTTTTGCGATAGGTTTGTTGCTTACACAATATCGTTCGCTCTTTTTGAATAAACATTTATATGGTGCAGGGTTGTTGGCATTGATTATTGCATTTCCCAATCTTATGTGGCAATACAATCATAGCTGGCCACTATTGCATCATATGGAAGAGTTAAGAGAAACGCAATTAAAATTTATTAACCCTGCTGACTTTTTGATAGAGCAGGTATTAATGTATTTTCCTGCATTCTTTATCTGGATCATAGGCCTGATCTGGTTGTTTACTGTAAAAGGGAAAGAATATCGAATACTGGCATGGATGTACCTGACAGTGATTGTTTTGCTGATTGCATCCAGCGGGAAAAATTATTATTCCATTGGTGCATATCCTATGTTGTTTGCCGCAGGTGCAGTTGCATTGCAGCAATGGACAACTGTAAAATTAAAATGGGTAAGATGGGTGACTGCATCTTTGATCTTATTTCTTGCATGGATCATTCTCCCCATGGCGATGCCGATATGGGAGCCGGATAAACTGGCTGCTTTTTATAAGAAAAGAAATATTGAGAACTCAGGTGCATTGAGATGGGAAGATCAAAAGAACCATTCATTACCACAGGACTTTGCTGATTATCTCGGCTGGAAAGAAATAACATCAAAAGCAGAATCATTTTATCAATCATTGCCACAAGCAGATAAAGACAGTACGGTTGTTTATTGCCGTCATTATGGATTAGCAGGAGCGTTAAAGTATTATGGTAAAGATGAAGCATTCAAATCAAAAGTGATCAGCGATAACGGATCCTTCCTGCATTGGATACCGGATGATTTTAATTTCAAACATTTGATTTTTGTTGGCCGGCGTATGCCAGCCAGTGATGACGAAGTGTTTCAGCATTTTGCAAAAGTAACCTTGATTGATTCGGTAACTTACATACATTCACGTCAGTTGGGAGACCGGATTATCTTTTTTGAAAAAGTTGATTCAATTGGTTCAAAACTGGCAGCAGATGGTTTGAAAGAGATGAAGAAGCAATTCAACCGCTGATATTCTTTATTTTCGCTATTCAAGATTGCCGTATGAATAGACCCATCAGAGTATTAGTTGCAAAAGTTGGATTGGATGGTCACGACCGTGGTGCCAAAGTAATTGCTACTGCCCTGCGTGATGCAGGCATGGAAGTGATCTATACCGGATTGCGCCAAACTCCTGAGATGGTAGTGAATGCTGCCTTGCAGGAAGATGTAGATGCCATTGGTGTAAGTATCCTCAGTGGCGCACATATGACTGTGTTCCCAAAAATCCTTCAGCTGATGAAAGAAAAAGAAATGAATGATGTGTTACTTACAGGTGGTGGTATTATTCCTGATGATGATGTAAATGAATTATCAAAAATGGGTGTTGGAAAATTATTCTTACCCGGTACCAATACACATGATATTGCTTCTTTTATTCAGGAATGGGTAAAGCTGAATCGTAGCTTCTGATCTTTGCTTCAACAAAAAAAACTTTTTCAATATGGCTTATCAAACATTACTCACTTCACTGGAAGAAGGAATTTTCATTATTACCATCAACCGACCTGATAAATTAAATGCACTCAACAAAACAGTGATAGAAGAATTGTCGCAAGCTGTTGATGAAATAAATAATAATTCGACTATTAAATGCGCCATCATCACCGGTGCCGGACCAAAAGCATTTGTAGCTGGTGCAGATATCAGTGAGTTTCTTACATTGAATGCAGATGGCGGTGAGGCGCTTGCAAAAAAAGGACAGGCAATGGTATTTGATAAGATTGAGCAATCATCTAAACCAATTGTTGCCGCAATGAATGGATTTGCTTTAGGTGGAGGATGTGAACTGGCGATGAGTTGTCATTTCCGTTTGGCAAGTGAGCATGCAAAGTTTGGTCAGCCTGAAGTGAATCTTGGCTTGATCCCCGGTTATGGTGGCACACAACGATTAACACAATTGGTAGGGAAGGGAAAAGCAATGGAGTTGATGATGACAGCCAATATGATTGATGCAAATGAAGCTAAGCAACTCGGCCTGGTGAATCATGTTACGACTGCCGAAGAATTATTGCCCAAAACAAAAGCATTGCTGCAACTGATCATGACCAAGGGCCCCAACTCTGTTGCTAAAGTAATTGCAGCAGTCAATGCTTATTACGATAAAAACCAGGATGGATTTGCAACTGAAGCAAAATTATTTGGCGATTGTTTTGGAACGGATGAAATGAAAGAAGGAGTGAATGCCTTTCTTGAAAAAAGAAAAGCTGATTTTTCAGGTAAATAAGTTCAGATAAAATTTCATTGTTTACTTTTCAATCAAACTTTCATCTATCTGGTAAGTTTCCACTTCACTTAAATAGGGCTTTCCTTTTGCATCTTCAAACACAATTTTTATTCCACTGATATGTTGAAGAGGAAAAGTGAGTATGCGTTTATGACCAACAGTGGTTAATTGAAATTCACCCATCTGTTCAGATCCATTGATCAATGAAATTTTTATTTTCTTTATTTGCTGCCCTTTTTCAATTGGTTCTTTTAATACAATACAGTTGACTTTTATTTCCTGTTTAAATTTTATCCAGAAAACGCCTTGCTGAAAATCAGGAAATGATTCAGCACTTGTTATTTTCCCATCAATCAATTTATTGTTCTGGTAAACAATCCCTTTGTAATGCAGTTCTCCTCTGGCAGATAAGGCAAGATTGGGTTTAAAATTTTCATCTCTCAATTTTTTAAATCCAACTAATGCTGCAGAATCATTCGCATGAATCAATCCTCTTCTGTCGGGCGGAACATTCAATAATAAATTTGCACCACGTCCAACAGATTTTAAATACAGCTCAAATAATTGTTGCGGAGTTTTTACTTTACCATCTTCCTGTTCATGATAAAACCAACCCGGCCTGATGCTTACATCACATTCAGCTGGTATCCAGTGCCTCCCATTTTCATTGCCGTGGTTTAATGTATCAGTAGGAGGTGCCCCTGCGCCTGCTGTAAATCCTTCGATATTTAACTTATTCCAATTGGTTGTTCCTGCAATGCCGTTTTCATTTCCTACCCAACGGATGTCGGGGCCCACATCACTAAACACAACCGTGTTGGGTGAAAGTTGACGAACAGTTTCTTTAAAACGTTTCCAGTCATATACCTGTTTCTTTCCATTTGGTCCTTCACCATTGGCACCATCCCACCATAGTTCAGTGATGGGACCGTAACTGGTAAACAGTTCTTTCATCATGTTTATAAAAACAGTATTGTATTTTTCTGTTCCGTAATCAGGATGGTTCCTGTCCCACGGTGAAATATAGACTCCGAATTTCAATCCATATTTTTTACATGCGATTGATAATTCTTTCAGCACATCGCCTTTGCCATTTTTCCATTTACTTTCACGAACCGTATGTTTTGAAAATTTGCTGGGCCATAAGCAAAAACCATCATGATGTTTGGCAGTGATGATGATCATAGTTGCTCCGGCTTCTTTGGCAATGCGGCACCATTGATTTGCATCAAAAGCAGTTGGGTTGAATACTGCAGCAGGCTCATCGCCATGTCCCCATTCTTTATCGGTAAAAGTGTTGGGTCCGAAATGGGCAAAGAAATAGTATTCCAAATCGTGCCAGGTCAGTTGTTGTTTAGTTGGAACTGGCGTCATATGCTGACTGTAAGCCGGGAGCATCAGCAGAACAAAAAAGGTAAATGATGAAATGAACCTGATCATGTTATTTGGTGACTCAAAATAAGAAATCAAAATCACATAACGCCTACCTTTGCAGCACTTTCGAAAATTTTAAAATCAACAAGTATGGATTACAGGATTGAAAAAGATACCATGGGCGAAGTAAAGGTTCCCGTGAAGGCTTTTTATGGTGCACAAACACAACGCAGTATTGATAATTTTAAAATTGCACAGGAAATCAATCGTATGCCCATTGAAATCATCCGTGCATTTGCTTATTTGAAGCATGCTGCTGCTATTACGAATAATGAGGCTGGTATATTAACCAAAAAGAAAGCAGTTTTAATAGGAAAAGTATGCAAAGAAATTCTGGAGGGAAAGCTTAATGATTCTTTTCCTCTTGTTGTGTGGCAAACCGGAAGCGGTACGCAAAGCAATATGAATGTAAATGAAGTGATTGCTTACCGTGGTCATGTATTGAATGGTGGTAAACTCAACGACAAGGAAAAATATCTTCACCCCAATGATGATGTAAACAAAAGCCAGAGCAGTAACGATACCTTTCCAACTGCCATGCATATTGCGGCGTATAAAATGTTGATTGAAACAACTATTCCCGGTATTGAAAAACTACGGAATACGTTAGATAAAAAAGTAAAAGCATTTAAAAAAGTGGTGAAGATTGGCCGTACACATTGTATGGATGCAACACCATTAACATTGGGCCAGGAGTTCAGCGGATATGTTTCACAGTTAGATCATGGATTAAAAGCCATCAAAAATACATTGGCTCATTTGAGTGAACTGGCATTAGGTGGCACTGCAGTGGGCACCGGTATCAACACACCTCCGGGTTATGATGTAAATGTTGCAAAACATATTGCCAAACTCACAAAACTTCCTTTTATTACAGCTGAAAACAAATTTGAAGCATTGGCTGCACATGATGCCATTGTAGAAGCACATGGTGCTTTGAAAACAGTAGCGGTAAGTTTAATGAAGATTGCCAACGATATTCGTTTACTGAGTAGTGGACCAAGAAGTGGTATCGGTGAAATTTTTATTCCTGATAACGAACCGGGCTCCTCTATTATGCCGGGCAAAGTAAATCCAACTCAATGTGAAGCCCTGACAATGATTGCTGCACAGGTGATGGGTAATGACGTTGCGATTAATATTGGTGGAGCAATGGGTCATTTTGAATTAAATGTATTTAAACCGCTGATGATCTATAACTTTTTACATAGTGCCAGGTTAATTGGAGATGGATGTGTAAGCTTTAATGATAAATGTGCAATTGGTATTGAACCTATTGCTGCCAATATTAAAAAGCATGTAGATAATTCACTCATGCTGGTAACAGCGCTCAATACAAAAATTGGTTATTACAAAGCAGCTGAAATTGCACAGAAAGCACATAAAGAAGGAACAACATTGAAAGAGATGGCTGTGAAGCTGGGTTATGTAACTGCAAAAGAATTTGATGAATGGGTAATACCTGCTAATATGGTAGGGAAGATATAGTTGTTCGTTCTGAGTCATTAGCCGGTAGCCATAAGTAAAAAGGAGAAGTGTTAAACTTCTCCTTTTTGTTATTCATAACTGCTGTAATAATCAGGCTCAGGTAAAATGTGTTCTGTTTTAGCAACAGTAACAGTTGTTTTATTTACCCCAAATAACAAACGATAAAGTCTTGATATCTTTTCAGAGGTCTTTTCTTCACGGATAATGTAAAGATGATTTTCATCTTTCATTATGGAAGTTTTGTTCGACAGTGCTCCTGAAAGAAATGAGGCAGGGATTAATGTGTTTTGCATACATGAAGTTTTACAAGGGTAATGGAATCAAAACCCCTGCCGTTTAGCTGGCAGGGGTTTTGAATTAACAACGTTTTATTGTTTGATGAATTTTACCTTTTGATTAAGTGTCTTTCCAGTTACATCAATATAATACAACCCAACCGGCACGCTATGTATATCCACCTCAATTGTATTTTTCCCTTTTGTTAACAGAACAGTACGTGTAACGATAATACGTCCGGTGTTGTCAACGATGCGAAGCTGTGCAACTTCGTCAGCTTTGCTGTAAACGAACACCATTGCATTATTCACAACCGGGTTTGGTTGTACTGTTACAAATGCATTCTCAAACTGTTCAAATGCTACGGGAGCAACATTGCTGTATTTGAATGAAGCATCTTTATCCTGTATTTTAATACGATAGTAAACAGTTGTAGCAATTGCCGCAGCATTATTATCAGTAAACAGATAATTGATTTTTTCATTTGCAGTGCCTCTTGCAGCTACTGTTCCAATTGGAGTAAAGCTGATGTTATTGATACTTCTTTCAATAATGTAGCTTTCAACATTTTCCTGACCTTCAACTGTCCATTGA
>JANMOR010000014.1:0-2700 GCA_031369435.1 Chitinophagaceae bacterium | reverse complement strand
GGTGCAGCAATGGATTGTTACCACATTGCATTGGAGTACAGCAAACAAAGAATTCAGTTTGGAAAACCTATTGCCGGTTTTCAATTACAACAAAAGAAATTGGCAGAGATGATTACCGAAATTACCAAGGCTCAATTACTCAACTGGCGTTTAGGCGTATTAATGAATGAAGGAAAAGTTACACCACAACAGGTAAGTATGGCTAAGCGTAACAGTTGTGAAATTGCAACAAATATTTGCAGAGATGCAAGACAGATGCTGGGCGGTATGGGCATTACCGGCGAATATTCCATCATGCGTCACATGATGAATCTTGAAAGTGTGATCACTTACGAAGGAACACATGATATTCATTTGTTGATTACTGGAATGGATGTGACAGGATTGAATGCGTTTAAATAAATTGAATTGATTCTTATAGTAAAAGGTAGTGGAATTGAAGTGCCCTTACCTTTTTTTATACAGTCAAAGCTGACAAATCAAACTCGTTTAAGTTTTTAATCTTTAAATCTGCGGCACCCCACTTTGGATGATCGTATGCTGATGCAGCAGGCACAACTACACATTTCATCTTTGCTGCTTTAGCTGCAATCATTCCGTTAAAGGAATCTTCAAAGGCAATACAATTGGATGGATTGATATTTAATGCAGAGGCACAATCAAGATATACCTGCGGATGTGGTTTGCCGAATGGAAGTTTTTCGGCAGAAGTAATGGCATCAAATGAAAAATCAGGGTTGAGCTTTTTTAATACAACTTCCACTAAAGAAAGCGGGGAGGAGGTAGCAATGGCTATTTTGAATTCCTTTTCTTTAAAAAAGCTAATGATAGAATCAACTCCGGAAAAGATTTCTCCTCTTGCATCTATTTTTTCAATTGCTTTTTGAATGATGGTATCAATAGCGGCCGGTGCCTGTTCCATCGAAAGATGAAAATGATTGAACCAATGTTCAATCCATTCTTCTGTTCTTAAGCCAGTAGATGAATGATATTGTTCATCTGTTAATTCAACTCCGAACTCCTGCAGGGTTTCACTGCCGGCTTCCTGCCAAAAGGGTTCACTGTCAATGAGTAAACCATCCATATCAAAAATCACTGCTTTATATTTCATGAGCAAAAATAATGACTAAAATTTCATCATATGTACATCGAAAAATGGGTGAAAAATAATGTTTGCGTATATTATCAAATTGTTATCTTGCAACTCCTGATTTCAGGGGTCAATCAACTTTAACCATGTCGGCTTTTATAGAGCGAATAAAAAATATTAATTTATTCCGCCGTATTATTTACGGCATTATTGGAGCAATAACCTATCCTGGTATTGCGCTCATTAATAAATTGCAGATTACCGGAGCAGAACATTTAAAGAATTTGCCCAAGCGTAACGTTTTGTTTGTAAGTAATCATCAAACTTATTTTGCTGATGTAATTGTTTTCCTGCATATTTTCTTTGCTGCTAAATGGGGGAAATATAAAAAGCTGGGTATCCCTTATTATTTATTGAACCCCGTTACAAAAATTTATTATGTTGCTGCCGCTGAAACCATGAAAGATTCATGGCTTACAAGATTATTTGCCAAAGCAGGTGCCATCACAGTAAAACGCACCTGGCGTGCAGAAGGTAAAGAAGTACAACGTGGTTTAGATCCCGGTGATACAAGAAAAATTGCCCGTGCATTAAATGACAGTTGGGTGATCACTTTCCCACAAGGAACCACCAAACCTTTTGCACCGGGACGTAAAGGAACTGCATATATCATCAAGCAAAATCAACCCATCGTTGTGCCGATTGTGATCAATGGTTTCTGGCGTGCCTTTAATAAAAAAGGGTTGAAGTTTAAAAAGAAAGGAAGTCTGCTATCTGTTACAATCAAGGAACCAATGAATATTGATTACAATGCTCCTGTTGAAACCATTCTCGATCAGATCATGGATTCAATTGAGCAAAGTAAAAAGTATATGCTTAAGAGTAAGCATCATTTAATGAGTGTGATCGATAAATAAAAATATTATTGCAATAGAAAAGGGATGAACATTGTTCATCCCTTTTCTATTAAACCTAATGCAGAAAGTTTATCTTTTATTTAATACGCCAAAATTTAATGTCCTTTAATCCAGCCACCATCAACTGCCAGTGACTGACCTGTAATATAACTGGCCCGGTCACTTACTAAAAATGCGGCTGCAGCAGCAAATTCTGCGGTTGTGCCAAATCGTTTCATCGGAATGCTTTCTTTTACCTCAATTACTTTCGGATTTTTTTCAATCAAATTTTCAAGTCGGTTGGTACTGGTGTAGCCTGGCAATAAATTATTGACTGTAATACCATGAATAGCTACTTCGTTTGACAAACTTTTCACCAAGCCCAATAAACTCGTTCGTACAGCATTGGATGAAATCAAATTGTCGGCAGGTTGTTTTACAGCAACAGAAGTAATAGTTAGAATACGACCAAACTTTTTTTCTTTCATGCCGGGCAACACCTGTTGAATAATATCAACAGCACTTAAAAAAAGTAAATTGTAAATATGTTTCCAATCATCTAAACTAAATTGTTCAAAAGGACCTGCTGCCGGGCCGCCTGTATTGGTTACCAAAATTTCAATAGTGCCAAAGGCTTTTACACTTTGCTCAACCAGATTCTTCCGTTGCTTTTCATCTGTGATATCGCACACATACGATACAACCTGGTTAGGT
>JANMOR010000775.1:0-6294 GCA_031369435.1 Chitinophagaceae bacterium | reverse complement strand
AGTCTAATAATATCCCTATTACTACAGCAGCTTCAACCAGTTTAGCTATTACTGATATTACTACTTTGCCTGCAGGGGATGAACATGTCATCAGCAGGCTTGGGTATAATTCTACTTACGACAGGATGTTATGCTTTTTGTTGAATGAAAGATCCAGGGAACTAGCCGGTGAATATTTGCGCTGGCAGGATTTGTCTCGCACCAAAACATTGGTTGCCCGTGCCAAAGCATTTAACCCTGATGCGGCACCCAATATCCAGGATCGTCATTTACTGCGCCCAATACCACAAACATTCCTTGACGGTATAAGAATGGGAGGCTTGGCCTTAACTTCATCACAAAAACAAGCAATGCAAAACCCGGGGTACTAAACAAATTAATTTGAGTTGTAAAAGACAGGCAATTTGTTTGCCTGTCTTTTTTTAAATAGATGTATTCCGGAAAATGAATTTCACTTCGTTAAAATTGAAAAGTGATTTTGAAAGGGGAATGAAAAAGTTGGATACCTGAAACTTAAATTAGAAAAAATAGCCCTTATGCTTAAATCAATTATTCTTGATGAAATTGTATGAATTCACTCCTGCCAAAGAAAAAAAGCTCATATTAGTCAGAAATAATAAAAAAAAGATGAGTCGGTCAATAAATAAATGAAGTAATTATCCAACTTCAAAAAAAAGCAAACAGGTGTTTTGTGATTGTTTCTAATCTTCTTTAAAAAAAACTTCATTAATAAAAATACGGAGCAACTTTTTAGCCGGTATTATTGTCATCTTAACAGTTATTCTGCGAATAATTGAAACCTGGATACTCACACCTGTTTTGATTTTTGAAATGCCCCGTTTTACATGTTGCGATTGAAAGAATATTTACAGAATGATTGCTTTGAAAAAAATGGCAGGATGCCGCAGGATGGTTGAAGATTGGCATTGTTCTATTTTTATTTCGTGAAAGAGTGAACATTTTTACTCTCAAACAGAACTGATTTTGATTGCTTAAATTAATGATTGCTGCTGTATGTCAAGAACGATTTCCAATTTTTTACTGTTTCAACATACCTCATTTTTACAGAGGTTGTTTCCTATTCCTCTCAATAATTTTTTATTCCCGATTCATTACAATAGGCTTTGTAAATCAACTGTTTTTTTTAACTATTTCCATTTAAATACTTATTAATAATGTGCCGTGATATGAACATTTTTATGAAACGGATTTTTCTTGTTGTTGTTGCTGCAGCTTTATTTACGTCCTGTAATAAGAAGTTTGACGCATTTTATGAACGGCCCGCAACTCTTGATGCCCCCATTTATCAGCAATTACAGGCTAAAGGAAATTTTACTCAATTACTGAAAGTAATTGACAAAGCCGGGTATAAACAAACATTGTCAACCGCCGGATACTGGACATTATTTGCTCCACATGACTCTGCTTTTACGGTATATTTTACACAAAATAATATTTCAAATGTGGATGCACTTGATACAAATGCTTCCAGGAAAATTGTAACCTATTGTTTGGTGTATAATGCGTTTAAACAAGAACGCATTTCTGATTACCAGAGTAATCTTGGTTGGATTGAAAATACAGCGTTCAAAAGAAGAACAGCTAATTATACCGGCGTTTATACTACAAAAAATACGGCTGGCGTTGATATTAAAGCGATTGCTTCAAACCGTAACAACTCTGGTTCTTTCTTTTATGTAGACGCAGATAATAACAATAAATACATTCCCATTTTCGAAACTGGTTTTATGACCGGTAAATCTCTAACAGCTTCTGATTACAATTATTTTTATCCGGGTTCAACTTATTCGGGTTTTAACGTGGCGGATGCGAAAGTGGTACAAAAAGATATTCCTGCAGAAAACGGGATCATTCATGTTGTTGACCGGGTGATCACTGCTCTCCCAAGCATAGATCAATATATAGGCAGCAACCCCAATTACAGCGAGTTTAAAAAACTGCTGGACAAATTCCTTGTACAGTATGTGTTGAATGCAACCGTAACTCAGAACTATAAAAATATTTACGGAACAAGTGAAGATATTTTTACAAAAGTGTATAATTCAAATCTTGCCTTTTCGCCCAATAACGAAAACTTTTTAAAACAGCAGGATAATGACGGCCAGGCTGACAGCTACACGATGTTTGTACCTGAAAATGCAGCGTTAACAACATTTATCAATACAGTGTTGCTGGAACATTACAGCAAAGTGGAAGATTTGCCGATTAATGTGATTTACGATTTCATGAACGCACATATGTGGCGCACTGCTGTATGGCCATCAAAATTTTCATCTACTTATAATTCTGTAGGTGAAGAAGCAAGATTCAACGCTGCTACAAATATTACCGATAAGAAAGTATTGAGTAATGGAATCTTCTATGGCACTAATAAAGTACAGGAGGCAAATGTGTTCAGCAGTGTATATGGTAAAGCATATTTGGACCCATCTTATTCCATCATGACCAGTTTGCTGAACCTGGATTTAAAATTCCAGATTTCCAATATCAACCAGAAGTATACACTGTTCCTCATCAGCAACGCCGCATTTAATGCTGCAGGTTATTTTGCCGACCCTACCGTAAGTAATAATGTGAATGAGCAGTGGCGCTACACTCCCCCGGGCGGTGGTACACAGTTAACCGGTTCATCTGCATTGGTACGCCTGCAAAGGATTTTAAATATGCATGTAATTCCGGGAAGAGATATTACAACTGTCATTACTCCAGGTGTTGGACAAACTTATTCAGGTGAGTTTATTAAGTACGATAATAATAAAGTTGTAGGGGCAGGAAATGGTGATGCAGGAACAGTTGCGAATGTGGTAAATAAAAAAACAGCGAAAAACGGAACAGTTTATTATCTCGATAAACTTCTTCAATTCAGTGATACCGCCATTGCCAGGCACTTGTTTAAATTGGGTACATTACCAACACCAGCAACTTCACCATATAATTATTTCTGGCAGTATCTGAGTAATTCACCGATTTACAATGCAACAACTTTCGAAATTTTGCAGGTAGCAGCCGGTTCATTTTATACATTCTTTGTTCCAAGTAATACAGCCATACTTGCTGCCGTAAATGCAGGTTATTTACCCGGCACCGGTACAGCACCAAATAAGGTTCCAAAATTTGCTACCACTGTTCCCGCTGAACGTGAACAGATTGACAACTTTATATACTATCATATACTGAATAAGAAGAACATTGCAACAGATGGGCAGGAGAGTGGAACTTTCGAAACGATCTACAAATTTTCTAATGGTGATCCGTCAACCATATTTGTGAACAATACAACACCCAATGCTATTATACTGAATGATATGAAGAGCAGATCGGCCAACCTGATTATTGCAAACAGTAATAACCTGAGTAATCGTTGTACCATTCATTTGATAGATAATTACCTGAGATTTAACTAAACTAATTACCCAAACAATGCAACGTATGTGGAATAAAATAGTAACGATACTTTCCTTTACAGCCTTATTCACTGTTATTGGACTGGCTGTGTCGGCTCAGGAAGTGTTGAGAGGAAAAATTACAGATAAAGATGGTAAACCATTGCAAGGTGTATCTGTATCGGAGCTGGATGCTGATAACAGAATTGTAAAAGGCACGCAAACAGATATTGAAGGAAATTTTGTGTTGAAGAATGTGAATGCAGCAAAAAATAGAATATCTCTTTCCTATATCGGATACAAAACGGTTACACAGAAAATCAATGGACGTTCATCTATTAATCTTTCGATGGAAGATTCGCAAGGCGATCTTGGTGAAGTGGTGATCATTGCACGCCCACCAACATCGAACGGTATGATCAATATGCCCGAAAAAAATCTTACAACAGCCGTATCAAAGATCAGTGGTAAAGAATTAGAAGAAATGCAGGCGCCAAGTATAGATCAGGCTTTGCAAGGTCGTTTGAGTGGTGTTGATATTACTGCATCAAGTGGTGATCCCGGCGCTGCAATGAACATCCGCATCAGGGGTGTGTCATCCATTAACTCTACCGGTATTCCGATGATTGTTTTGGATGGTATGCCATACGAAACCGAAATTCCAAGTGATTTCAACTTTGGTACTGCAGATGAACAGGGCTATGCACAATTGCTCAATATTTCTCCTGCTGATATTAAAGATATCACCGTATTAAAAGATGCAGCAGCAACAGCTATCTGGGGTGCAAAAGCAGCCAACGGCGTATTAGTGATTACAACAAAAAGAGGAAGTATTGGCAAACCATCTATCAATTATACAATCAAAGGATCCGTTTCATTGGTGCCCAAGCCCATTCCTTTATTAAATGGTGATCAGTATTCTTCACTTATTCCGGAAGCATTCATGAACAGGATGGGTACAACATTGAACTCAACCGCCTTTCGTGAATTCAACTATGATCCGAATGATCCTTATTGGTATCATAATTACAGCAACAACACCAATTGGATTGATGCTATTTCAAGAACAGGTTACCTCCAGGATCATACAATCAGTTTAACAGGCGGTGGTGAAAAAGCAAAATACTTTGCTTCAGTTGGTTACTTTGATCAAAAAGGTATTACCATTGGAACTGATCTTAACCGTATAAACACAAGGATCAATCTGGATTATACCGTATCAGAAAAAATTAAATTCTTTACAAGTTTCTCATATACACACTATAACCAGGCAAGAAATTATCTGGGCTCCAACTCAGCCAGCGGTGAAGCTTCTATTCGTGGGATGGCTTATATTAAAATGCCCAACCAGAGTGTGTTTGAGTATGATGCACAAGGAAATCTAACAACCAATTATTTTTCACCATCCGCAAACGTTCAGGGACAATACAATCGGATTTACAACCCTGTTGCCATGGCAGATCAAGCAAACTATTCTGTATTAGGTGATCGTGTCATTCCACGTTTCCAGGTTGATTACGACATTGTAAAACGTGTATTAAAAGCAACCTTTGATATCCAGTTCGATATCAACAACACGAAGAACAAAAGTTTCCTTCCACAAATTGCAACAGGCCGCCCCAATACTGAAACCGTGGTGAACCGTGCATATGATGGTGATGTAGATGCCTTTAGTGTTGGTACAAAAACAAGTTTGATCTATACGCCACAGATAAAATCGGATAAGCATGATCTGCAGGCTTACATGAATATTCTTACCAATGATTATAAAGCAGTATACCAGGAAGTCATGACTTCCAACACTGCTTCTTCGCTCCTGGTTGATCCTTCAATTGCATCCAGAACACAAAACTCTGAGTTAAGAGCAATTTCGGGTTTATCTCAAACACGTTCTATCGGTGCATTAATTGGTGCCCAATACGGATTCATGGACAAATACCTGGTGAATGTGACTGTACGTGGCGATGGTAACTCCCGCTTTGGACCCAACTATCGTTATGGTTTGTTCCCTTCGTTTTCATTACGCTGGAGAGTTTCACAGGAAGGATTCCTGAAAAACATTCAGCAAATAGATGATATCAGTATAAGAGCCAGCTATGGTATTTCAGGTGAAGTTCCCCGTTATGATTATTTATTCTACAACACCTATACTACTTACGATTATTCTTATCTTGACCAGGCAGGCATCTATCCTTCTCGTATGGAATTAAAGAACCTGCGTTGGCAAACACTCAGAGGAACCAATATTGGTTATAACCTCAGTTTGTATAAAGGACGTGTACGAATGGATGGTGAAATTTACCGAAACAGAACAAAAGATCTCTTCTTTGATGGTTTACAGATTCCATCTTCTACCGGTTATAATTCATTATTTATGAATGTAGGTACAATGGACAACCAGGGTTGGGAAATAGCGGTATGGACACAGCCTTACAAATCAAAGAAAGTAACTGTTGGATTTGATTTCAATATTTCTGCCAACCAGAATGTGATTCGTGAAATTTCTGAATTCTATCCTAACCAACGTGGCGATGTAACAAAGAATGGTGAGTACCTGCGTTTATTACAGATCAATAATCCATTTGGATCTTTTTACGGTTACAAGTATAAAGGAGTGTATACCAATAAATCAGCAACCATTGCATCTGATGCAAAAGGAAGCCCGATCATTGGTCCAAACGGGCAGATCATTTACATGCGTTTCAATTATCCACAAACAGATTATGTATTCCAGCCGGGTGATGCGATTTATGAAGATATCAACCACGATGGTAACATCAACTACATGGATGTAGTATATCTCGGCAACAGCAACCCCAAACTATCTGGTGGTTTTGGGCCGTCTATTACATGGAAAAATTTACGGATCACTTCATTTTTCAGCTTCCGT
>JANMOR010000772.1:0-1758 GCA_031369435.1 Chitinophagaceae bacterium | reverse complement strand
GAGCACTTCTTCAATCAATGGAACAACGTAGAAATCTTTGGTGCAGATAAGCCTATGCAATGTGCCACTGCTGAAGGTATTACTATCATCAACTTTGGAATGGGTAGTGCTACTGCTGCAACGGTAATGGATCTGTTATCTGCCATCAACCCAAAAGCTGTTTTGTTTTTGGGAAAATGCGGAGGATTAAAATCAAAGAACAAGATTGGCGACCTTATACTTCCCATTGCTGCAATACGTGGAGAAGGTACAAGTAATGACTATTTTCCACCAGAGGTTCCGGCACTTCCATCATTCGCTTTGCAAAAAGCGGTATCAACAACTATCCGTGATTATGATAGTGATTATTGGACTGGGACAGTTTATACAACCAATCGCAGGGTATGGGAACATGACCAGGAATTTAAAGCCTATCTCGAAAAAATTCGTGTTATGGCCATTGATATGGAAACCGCTACCATTTTCACTGTAGGATTTTTTAATCATATTCCAACTGGTGCTTTGTTATTGGTGAGTGATAGTCCCATGACACCCGAAGGTGTAAAAACAGAGGAGAGCGATAAAAAAGTAACTTCTCATTTTGTTGAGAACCATATCAGGATCGGGATCGATTCATTAAAGCAATTGATCAATAATGGTAACACGGTAAAACATCTGAGGTTTGAAGAGCAATGAGTGTTTTACTTCATATCAAAGATCTTGAAGTTGAATTCAAAACAGAAGATGGATGGTTCAAAGCTATTCATGGCATTTCATTCAACGTTAACAAAGGTGAAACTGTTGCTGTTGTGGGCGAATCAGGATCAGGCAAATCTGTTACGGCACTTTCTGCTTTGCGTCTAATACCACAACCCCCTGTTCATTATCCAAAAGGAGAAATCTTCTTTACAAAAAGAGATGGAACAGAAATCAATTTATTAAACGCTTCTCCTGTACAACTCCAAAGCATCCGTGGCAATGAAATAGCCATGATCTTCCAGGAACCCATGTCATCATTAAATCCTGTGTTCAGCTGTGGAAGCCAGGTAATAGAAGCCATTCAACTACACCAAAAAGTAAATAAAGAAGAAGCCAGGAAAAGAACATTACAATTATTTGAAAAAGTAAAGCTCCCTGACCCGGAGGCTATGCTTAACCGTTATCCGCATCAACTCAGCGGCGGACAAAAACAACGGGTGATGATTGCCATGGCCATGAGTTGCAACCCATCCTTATTAATTGCTGATGAACCAACTACTGCATTGGATGTAACAGTACAGAAAACCATCCTGCAACTCATAAAAGAATTACAACAAGAAACGGGTATGGGAGTTTTATTCATAACACATGATTTAGGTGTGGTGCATGATATTGCTGATAAAATTGTGGTGATGTACCAGGGACAGATTGTTGAGCAAGGACCTGCGCATGAAATTTTTAACCATCCTCAACATCCTTATACAAAAGCGTTACTGGGTTGCAGGCCAGCCTTGCATCCAAAAGTAAAACGATTACCGGTGGTGAGCGATTTTATGGAAGTGGAAAATGGAAAGTGGAAAGTGGAAAATCAAAACCCAAATCCCAATATCCAAATTCCAAATTACAAACTCCCTCTACTTAAAATTCAAGACCTTAAAGTATGGTTTCCCGAACAGAAAAAAATGTTTGGCAAAGCCTCTTCATTTATAAAAGCAGTGAATGATGTAAGCTTTGATGTGTATGCCGGTGAAACATTAGGACTGGTTGGTGAAAGTGGTTGCGGTAAAACAACCCTGGGTC
>JANMOR010000702.1:0-4857 GCA_031369435.1 Chitinophagaceae bacterium | reverse complement strand
TCGTATGCAGCCACATTTTCATAGTGCATTTTACTGAATGCAACCAACAGCAGATTCACCGCATTCAACATTAATTCAATACACATGAAAATAATAATGGCATTGCGGCGTGTTAACACACCCGCCACTCCAATACAGAACAATGCAACAGCAAGAATGATATAATAATTGATCGGCATAATGTGCCCCCATCCCCTAAAGGGGTGTTTAAAACACAGCCTTATTAAAAGCTGCGTTAGTTATCAAATAATTTTCAAAAAACTTTAAACCCACAGAAAATTTGCCTTACCCCCTTCAGGGGATGGGGGCTTAATCTCCTTTCTTCCCAATCACAACAGCACCAACCATCGCACTTAAAAACAAAACACTGCTTATTTCAAACGGCAATACATAATCGGTGAATAATGTTTTACCCAGCGAATGGATCAAACCAATTTCTCCACCGGTATTTACATGCTGAATTCTCAATGCTTCTGTTTGACGGATAGCAGCAATAAACACCAGCATCAAACTTCCACATGCAACAGCGCCGGCCAGCTTTAACCATTTATTTTTTTGCGGTTCATTATCTGCATTGAGGTTCATGAGCATGATCACAAAAAGAAATAATACCATGATGGCGCCAGCATATACAATGATGTTAACGATAGCAAGGAACTGTGCATTCAATAAAATATAATGACCCGAAATTGCAAAGAATACCACAATCAACCACAATACACTGTACACCGGGTTCTTGCTGGTAACCATCATCAATGCTCCGCCAAGTGCCATTGCACTTAGGAACCAGAATAAAATTTCAGTGATACTCATAATTTATGCAGTCTCTTGTTTGGCTTTCGCTTTCCGTTCGTCAATTAATCCTTTTGCTTTGGTAAATGCTTCAGGGTTATCCTTTGGATGAGGAATCACCAGGTTGTCTTTACCATATATAAAACTTTGCCTGCTGTAATTGGCAGGAGCAAATGTTTCTGTTAAATAAATAGCATCTTTCGGGCAAGCCTCTTCGCACAATCCACAAAAAATACAACGAAGCATATTGATCTCATACTTAGCTGCATATTTTTCTTCACGATACAAATGCTCTTCGCCCGGCAAACGTTCAGCAGCATCCATTGTAATGGCTTCTGCAGGACAGGCAACTGCACATAATCCGCATGCTGTACAATTTTCTCTTCCTTCTTCATCACGGTTGAGAATATGCAAACCACGAAACACAGGACTGAAAGGCCTTGTTTCTTCCGGATAACTGATGGTTGCTTTTTTTCTGAATATATGCGAAAACGTAATCGCCATTCCTTTTGCAATGTTCCAGAGATATAACCTCTCCAGCCATGTCATTGGGCTCCTGTCTACCGCTTTTGCTCTGTTTGTTAATTGCATCTACGTTTATTAAAAAAATTCGTAATTTTTTTTGTTATCAACTTCAACTCTTTATTCATCTTCTGTTGTGTCACTCACTGCACCGTTCTGTAATTCTATTCAGCAAACACACCCCTCAATCCCCTCTCGAGAGGGGAGGCCGTGCTTTTAATCACCACTCATCTTTCTTTTTTTACAAATCCAATCATTATCTCAAAACTTTTATCAATCTAAATTTTCAAACATCAATTTTACTCTCCAACTGGATAGCCTTATGCACCGGACTCTCATCTGCCGGGGGAGTTAGAGGGGCCTCCTATTTCTTCAGCAATATTACCGCTGCTGTTACAATCATGTTGAGCAATGATAATGGTATTAAACTTTTCCAGCCGAGGTTCATTAACTGATCATAACGGAAACGTGGAATGGTCCAGCGCACCCACATGAATACAAAAATGAAAAAGAGAATTTTTAAAAACAATGCCAACGCTCCTAAAGCAGCCATTGTATTTACTGACAAGCCCCAGGCACTCTCATCATAGAATGGAATGATATCATAACCGCCAAAATATAATGTGGCCATCACTGCACTACTGATAAACATATTGATGTATTCAGCAAACAAATAAAAACCAAGTTTCATACTTGAATATTCTGCATGGTAACCACCAATCAGTTCGTTTTCTGCTTCTGCTAAATCAAATGGCGACCGGTTACATTCTGCAAATGCACAAATGATGAAGATCAAAAAGCCGAGCGGTTGCAAAAAGAAATTCCACCAGCCTTCCTGTTGCTGCTTCACCATTTCACCTAAACTCAATGTTCCTGAAGTCATGAGTAAAGCTATCAATGCAATACCCATTGCCAGTTCGTAAGAAATGATTTGTGATGCTGCACGTAAACCCCCTATCAATGAAAATTTATTGTTACTGGCCCATGCGCCGATCATTATGCCATATACACCAAGGCTTACCACACCAAATACAAATAAGATTCCGATGTTGATATCAGCTATCTGCAATGAAATGGTGCGGCCAAATAATTCCATTTTATCACCCCAGGGAATGACAGCACCGGTTAACATAGCTGTGATCATGGCCAACGAAGGGCCAAGTATAAATAAAAATTTATTGGATGAGCTGGGTATGATCTCTTCTTTGAAAAACAATTTCAACCCATCGGCCAATGGTTGCAATAGACCAAATGGTCCTGCACGGTTAGGTCCACGACGATCCTGGATAACTGCTGCTACTTTTCTTTCCATGTAGGTTGTGTACATAGCAATAACCAGAGAAATACTGATGATGAATCCGATGAACAGAAACTTCTCCAGTACGAGTGGCCAGTCAACAACTAGTAAAATAATATCCATTAATTTCCTTTCTTCAATTGTTTAAATGTTGCAGATGTTGCAGCCCCTTTAATTTCACTTAACTCCACCTGGTTCACTTCCGTTACATCTTTTATATCCATCAATAACTTCGGATCTCTTCCTCCCATTACTTTCTTCACTGTTTCATTCGGCATAATCATTCCTTCATAATGTCCCTGAGAAATAACTGAATGACGATTGACATGTGATGGTCCTTCAATAATCCAGTCGCTTGTGTTCTTTCGTTCAAAGCGGCATTTGTTACAGATCCAGCCTGCTGTACCTTTTGAACTGTTTTTTACTTCGCCCCACTCATCTTTACGTGCAGTAACACGAAGTACTTCATCGCCACGCATCCACAATTGCACTTCGCCACTGCATTTATCACAATCACAATGTGCATCAACCGGTTTGGTAAACCATACACGGTTTTTAAACCGGAATGTTTTATCAGTCAATGCACCTACAGGGCAAACATCTATGACATTGCCGATAAAATTATTACTTAAATTTTCCTGGATATAGGTAGCAATTTCTGAATGATCGCCCCGCATTAATATTCCGTGCTTACGTTCAGTGCTTACCTGGTCGGCAACATAAACACAACGATAACATAAAATGCACCGTGTCATGTGTAATTGAATATAATCACCGAGGTCATGCTTTTCAAATGTTCTTCTTTTAAACTCGTAACGGCTTGCACCTTTTCCGTGTTCATAACTCAGATCCTGCAAATGACATTCACCTGCCTGGTCACATATAGGACAATCCAATGGATGATTGATCAATAAAAATTCAACCACTCCATTTCTTGCATCAGTAACCCGATCACTGGTAATATTTTTCACCACCATTCCATCCATCACATTCGTACGGCAGCTTGCAACCAGTTTGGGCATTGGCCGTGGATCTGCTGCAGAGCCTGCAGCAACTTCTACTAAACAGGTACGGCATTTTCCACCACTATCCTTCAAATTGGTGTAATAACACATTGCCGGAGGAGCAACTTCGCCACCAATTTTCCTGGCAGCATTGAGGATGCTTGTTCCCGGCTCGACATCAATGCTGATGTTGTCGATTGTTACCTTAAATAATTTTTTTTCGTCAGCCATATAAAAAGTCAAAAGTTATAATTCAAAACCAAAAGCTAATTTGGTTTCTTCAGTTTAATAATTGAAGCAGCTAAAATCTTTGATAACTCATCTGCTTCCTTCAAAATTGCTTTCAACTCATCCGATGTTTCGTCAAATCCATCTCTTAATAAACAAATCCAGTATTTTGATTCGTTTGCCGATTTCAACGCAATCTCATAATATCGTTTAAACTCAAGCCTTGAAGAACTATTCTTCGCTTCCGTTACATTCGCACCAACTGATACAGAAGAACGCATCAGTTGTCTAACGACTACAAGACTCAAACTATCCCACTTCTTGCTTTTTAAAAACTTTATCATCTGGAGTGAAAAGCGACAACATCTATATTTCAGATCGTTTTCCACTTTTTGCTTTTCACTTTTAACTTTTGAGTTATACTGCTGCTACTTCCAACGGCCTTGCATAATTCGCTAAACCATAATTTCCTTTCAATGCATCTGCTGGATGAGTGACATGCCATTCAAACTCATCACGGAAATGACGGATAGCTGCTGCCACCGGCCATGCTGCCGCATCTCCCAACGGACAAATTGTATTGCCTTCGATCTTACGTTGGATATCCCATAACAAATCGATATCACTCATCTTTCCTTTTCCGTTTTCAATGTTCAGCAGGATCTTTTCCATCCATCCTGTTCCTTCTCTGCAAGGTGAACACTGTCCGCAACTTTCATGACGATAAAATCTTGCCAATGTATAAGTATGCTTTACCACACACTGATCTTCATCCATCGCAATAAAACCACCACTGCCCATCATGGTTCCTGTTGCAAAACCTCCATCACTCAAACTTTCATAGGTCATCATTCTTGTTTCACCCTTTGCTGTTTTCAGCAACAGGTTTGCAGGAAGAATGGGTACTGATGAACCACCGGGAATACATGCTTTCAGTTTTTTACCTTTTGCAATTCCTCCGCAATAATCATCACTATATAAAAATTCTTCAACAGAAATATTCATTTCAATTTC
>JANMOR010000674.1:0-2237 GCA_031369435.1 Chitinophagaceae bacterium | reverse complement strand
GGCGAAATAAAAAGCTTATTTATGTCTCCATTTATTTCCATCTGTACATTTAATCCATCTGTTTTTTTTAATTCTACATAATTCTCTATCATAGTTATTTCCTTTGCCAGCGCCACTTCTTTTTTTTCAGATTCGTATAATAAATAGTTCAACAGGTCCGATAATTTTAAAATCATTTCCGGAGCGTGTTTTGTTCCGGCATCAATGTCTTCATAAATGTTATGTAAGCATTGAAATAATATCCTGGGATGTATTTGTAGTTTTAATAAATGGAGTTTGTGACGGACATGCTCAATTTCGAGCAAATGATTTTCCTGTTGCTTTACGGCATATTCCTTCATCACTTTTATTATGGCGGCTGATCCGGTTACAACAATTTGGTTTCCTGAGCACTTCCTCATCGTTTTTGTTATTACATCAAAATAATCCCATTGGGCAACTTCGTTTTTGATAATCAATAGCGATGTAAAATATCCAGATGACAACGTAATCACAATCAGGAAGGCAATTGACAAAAAAAGAAATGAAACATTTCGTTTTGTAAGGTACCGTGGCAGAATAAAGTAGATTGAAAAATAAACTGAGAATAGGTAAATAGGAAGAAATTGTAAAGTATCAATAAAAACATATTTATAAACGAGTGGGTCAGTAAGGGTCTTGAGATCAAAATTATTTAGGCTGGTAATCAGGGTATGTAAATAATACATTAGCCAAAATGCTGAATGCCGCAACATCCTGTAGGACACTTTTTTTGAAAAAATAAATTTGTTTTCTAACACATTATCATATTATGTTTTAAAGTTAAACATCAACTGCGTTCATTAAGCTAAGAAGCCTGGTTATTCTACATTTTACAAGATTCCATCTACGAATGGCATTTATCGCCATTAAATAACGAAACAGCCTGTATTTAGGTTAAATGGTGCCGAAGGAATTCATTTTATCTATTTTAAAAAATAAAGAGAACGGTACTTTATATTTTTAAAAAATTCACTATTCAAATTCATTATCCTGGTAAACTTACAATACCCTCAATTGAGGGATTGAATTAACCTGTACGTGCTGATAGTTTTGAGTTAAGCAATTTATCATTCACCATTAAACTTTTCTTTTATGACTAAGAACATTCAAAGTGCCTTTTTGCTGACTGTATTGATTTCGTTTTTAACTCTTTCCTGCCAGAAAGAAATGAAGACTGAACTAAATGAAGAAAAAATTTCCCCTCCACCAAACACTACAAGTTTGCAGGGCCACTTAAAACAAACCAAAACATTTTCATCTGATGTAGTTGTACGCTGGCTCAATATGCAGTTAGATATGCTACGGGTGCCATTAGCAGCAGGTACAGGGTCGCAGGCTGCTGATCGCTGCCAGGCCTATTGCGGTATTGCAGTTTACGAAGCAGTGGTTGGAGGAATGCCCGAATATCAATCACTAACCGGTCAGTTAACTGACTTTCCTGCAATGCCAGCCACTGAACCGGGCAAAGCCTATCATTGGGCAGCAAGCGCCAATGCAGCATTGGCAGAAATGAACCGCAAACTTTTTCCAACAACATCTGCTGCAAACAAAACCAATATCAATAATCTTGAAAACACATTGCAGGCCATCTATGCAGGTGAAGTAAATGACGCTACCCTTCAACGCTCCATTGCATTTGGAAAAGAAGTGGCAACAAGAATTTTTGCATGGGCTGTAACAGATGGTTCAGCAAATGTAAATCCTCCTTATGTACCTCCTGTTGGCCCCGGTCTTTGGGTGCCTACTGCACCAACCCCACCCGTTAATCCTTATGCGTATCAACGCAGGTATTTAGTGCCGGGTTCTGCAACAGGAACAGCTATTCCTCCTCCTCCTGTTTATTCAACTCTTCCTGGTTCTGCATTTTGGAATATGGTAAAAGATGTATATGACAAATCATTGGTGCTAACGAATGAACAAAAAGCTATGGCTGTTTACCATCGGGATGCACCGGGTTACCCTGGCGGTGGTCATTTTGTATCTATCTTGTCGCAAGTACTTAGCAAAGCACAACCTGCATTAGATATTGCCGCACTCACTTATGCCAAAGTAGGATTGGCACAAAACGATGCAACGATTGTACTCTTTACAGCTAAATACAGTTATAACACCGTACGACCTATCACCTATATTCGAAATGTAATGGGGCATATAACATGGCAACCACATATCCCTACACCTAATCATCCTGAATTTCCATCAGGTCATGCAACAAC
>JANMOR010000663.1:0-4280 GCA_031369435.1 Chitinophagaceae bacterium | reverse complement strand
TTACTTTCTTGAACTCTACTTTCTTAGCAACCGTCGTTTGCTGACCATTATTAACGTCAACCGCCAACACCAATCCCGGCAAAGAACCATACGTTCCTGGCCCCATCGCCAAAGGCACATCCTCTGTGAACCACGCTGTGATATTGCGTTTTGTCATCGAATCACCCCTCATGCGCACGGAGTCAGTCATGGTTGCTTTTGTACAATTATAACCCAGAATTTTTTTGGTTTCAGAGAGTAACTCATAGCGAATGCCGGCATATTTGCTGTTACGGTCATCATAATTCTCCTTCGTCATACGAATAAGGATTTTCTGATCGCCATATTCATTCATCACCACTGCATTGCCCTGTCTTGAATCGTGGAGTGTAACTGTTTTGCCCAAAATGCTGGTAAGTTCTGTACGTGTATTAACGCCTTTGAACCAAATCTTTTGTGTAGCTCCATCCAGTAAGTCGGCAGCCTTAGCTTCATTATTACCGGTGTTTACTACAATATTGTAAGTAACCACACCTTCATTATAAACCTGCTGTGCGTTTAACTTATTGACCGAAGTAATTAATCCGAACATCATTCCAATCTGTACAATCTGCTTCATAGTTTTAATAATTATTCTATACAGGCTAAAGATATAAAAATACTGTGCCAAGTTGCATCCTCTATTCACAAAAAACCCCGATGCTGCGATCGGGGTTGCCTATCTATTGTTAAGATTATTTTTTGTTGGCTTTATTCTGCATGTCTTTCACCTTTTGATTGCTTTGCTGTACCTGCTCAAGCCGTTCCTGCCATTTTGATTTGGTGACCGGTTTCTTTTTATTTTCCTGCATTTTAGCATGAATTTTTGCATCGCTGATGATGAACCGTTGAATAACAAACTGTAAACCGAGGGTTACAATATTTGAAACGGTATAATACCAGGTTAATGCTGATGGCAAGCTGTTAAAGATGAATAATAACATGATGGGGAAGAAATAGATCATGTACTTCATCACCGGATTGTCCTGCGTAGGTGTCATCTGCATGTTGTACATAGAGATGAGGAAACTGGTTAAAGTTGCTGTAATCGTAAACAAGCTCACATGATCGCCATAAAAAGGAATTTTGAAAGGAAGATGAGCAATGGAATCGTAAGAAGACAGATCCTGAGCCCACAGGAAGCTTTCGCCACGCAAAGCAATATTGGCATTAAAAAAACTGTATAATGCAAAGAAGATGGGTATCTGTAACAATGCAGGGATACATCCACCCAATGGGTTTACACCCGCCTGTTTAAATAATTTCATCTGATCCATACTCATTGCCTGCTGATCGCTGCCATGCTTCTTTTTTAACTCATCAATTTCAGGGCGAAGCACTTTCATTTTGGCTCCGCTTAAATAACTTGAATAAGTAAGCGGCGAAATAATGAGTCGAATAAAGAATGTGAGCAACAGAATTACAATACCAACACTGCCAATGTATTTATCAAAGAAATCAAATACAGGCATTACCACCCACCGGTTGATGTACTTTACAAAAGCAAATATGCCATACCCCAACTGCACATGGCTTTCCAGTTTATTGTTATAAGCTTTGAGAATATGATAATCATTGGGCCCAAAGTACAATTGTAAAGGAACAGTTGCTGTTGAAGCACCTGCAATATTTAAACGAAGGATATTCTTTACATCCATCACCTTTTGTAATGAATCCTGTTCAACAGTAGGTACAATCCAGTTTACTTCAGCATTAGAAAAATTATTTCCTGCAATAATTGATGTATTAAAAAACTGCTGTTTTACACCAACCCATTTTGTTTTATCGCCCAGCTTTTTACTATCGCCTGTTCCTGCCGCAGAAAAATCATAATCACCATCTTCAACATAAGCCACATTGCTTTGTCCTTTTTCATACTTCAGGTCTTTCTCCTGTTGATGAGCGGTAATATCCCAGTTAAGATTTAAAATACCCTGTGTAAGTAATTTATCAGCACCAACCAGCTTAATATTCCAGCCAATAAGATAATCGTTGTTTTTAATGGTAAACTCATGCTCAACCAACTGTCCTGAAGCATTCGCCAAAGTGAAACTGATCTTTTGCCCACTATCTGTTTTGCTCACTGCACCGGGTGTAAAGTTTAACTGTGATGTGAGTGCCGATTTATTATTGCCGGTATTGATCGTGTAGATGAGTTGATGATTGGCCCCACCTAATATCACCTGTTTGCCATCATACTTTTTAAAGTTTTTCAGTTCAATTGATTTGGGGAAGCCACCTTTATTGGTGAAACTCACTTTCATCACTTCATTTTCTACAACAGTGATCTGCTCAGGGCCTGTTCCTGCACTTTGAAAATCACCTGCCGCCTGCTGGGTTGCAGCTGAATCTCTTTTAACAGCTTCCTGTTTCAGAGCAACAGTATCAACCAGTTTCTTCTTTGCTGTTTCAATTCGTGCCAGTGAATCAGCCGCTCTTTGTTTTTCTGCTTCCAAAGCTCCCTGCTGCCGTTGTGTAAAAAAGATATAGCCAAACAGCAGCGCCATCATCACCACAAAGCCAATAATCGTATTCCGGTCGAAGTTCATGTTTTAAATTTTGGAGCGGCAAAGGTAGGTATTTGGAGGGAAGTACGAGGGACGAAGTAGGAAGTAAGAAGCTTGAGTGAGAAGACTCGCCCTCCACTCACCACTGACCATTCACCACTCACCCATTCTTTACCAAATCCTTTACAATAATTACTTTTACCACTCGTTTTCATTTCGCTGTTTTAACCACGTTCGCTGTTCCGGCTTTAACCAAGCAAACTTTTAAATCTAAATTATGAGTCAACAGACTACCCCCATGTATGCATTGGATACGTATGCCCCTTCGCAAACAGACGAACTTCTTTGGTGGCTGGCAACGGCCGAAAAAGAACTGATCAAAGATTGTGTGGTTGACAGGAACCGTTACCGCATTGTAGGTATGAGCGTTTTAGCCACCTGGATCTTTGCCACCCTTGCCTGGACTTATTTTTTCTCTACCGTTATTGATAACGTATTTCTCTATGTTGGAAGCGGTTTGTTCATGGGATTTGTGATCTTAACTATTGACAGGGCATTGATCAAAGGCATCAATCAATTCAATAAACGCAAATTCACTCCTCTCCTTTTTCGTGGATTGCTGGCTTTAACAATCGGAACATTTATGGCGCAGCCTGCCATACTGTATATGTTTGATAAGGAGATTAAAATGCAGGTATCGCTTGATAATGAAAAACGAAAACTCACTAAACGAACAGAGTTAGATCTTCTGTATAAAAACCGGAAAGATGAACTGCAGAAAGAAAAAGCAAGTATCCAAAATAATCTTGCAGTAAAATATGCTGATGTTTCAACTGCCCGTGAAAAATTTATTGCTGAAACAGATGGCAGCGGTGGTACTGGTAAGGTTGGCATCAAAGACATTGCCTTAGCCAAACGAAATGAATATCAAAAGCTGGATGAAGAATACAAAGGACTACAAACACAAAATCAGCAAAGGATCACAGCCATTGATGAAGAGTTGAACCAGATGGAAACAACCATCAAAAAACAGGAAATTGATTTTCTTAACTATCTCAACACCGGGTTCCTGACAAGAATTGAAGCCCTGAATAACTTGCTGAAGGAGAATGGAGCTTTGCAGTTCAGGTATTATCTGATCTTAATTATATTAATGTTGATTGAACTGATGCCGGTTATTGCAAAAACATTATTGCCTGTTGGTGTATATGATGAAAAAGTAAAACAACGGGAATCATTGGAAAAGATCATGGCAGAAGAAAGCGCCGGTTATGAAAAAGAAATGAAGCGCCTCTATAACAAATTATCCATGCAGCAGGATACAGAAACCATGGAAGAATTTTTCCGGATGCAGAAGGATGAACAAAAGAGTAAGCTGAATCATTTTGGAAAAGACTGGAAACGCAATGATGAAAATGTACAGGGCTTTTGGGAAAAGATCAAACAACAGATGATTGGAAGGCCGGAGAATTAAATACCGTTTGTAGTTGATAGTTTGTAGTTCCTTGAAAACTTAACCCTTTTGAATTTCATTGGACAGTTTCAACTTTCAAGAACCTACAGACTATAAAATTATATCATCTCACTTTCCAACAATGGATTCTTAATTGAATGTTGCTTCTCAGAATATTCTTTCGCTGCTTTAATAAAATGTACAAACAATGGTGCCGGGCTTTCAACTGTACTTTTTAATTCAGGATGATACTGCACACCAATAAAGAATGGATGTTTTGCATTTTCAATGATCTCCACCAA
>JANMOR010000662.1:0-2997 GCA_031369435.1 Chitinophagaceae bacterium | reverse complement strand
GTAAAACAATGGCAGAAGTGATGAAGAAATAAATTCGTTTACAACCTGTGTCTGTTCATCCGACCATTGGCGGATGACTGCACACATAAAATAAAAACCCTGCATGTATAAGATGCAGGGTTTTCTTTTTTTGATACCAGCTTCTGTTTTTCATAGCATCGCCTGTTGCGCCTGTCCCGCCTTATGCGGGAACGCAAGCTCTTGTACGTTCTGCAATTCTGTACATCAATTGTCTGAACCATGATTGATGGGATTGATAAGATGTTCAGGATGAACAAATTTTTTTTGAGATGTTTTTCTTTTACTTTTTGTATAAATTGATTTTGAGAATAAAATATGTACAAGGTAGTTGCGTATATTTATGAGATAGCGGCCAGCTTTATCAACATCATCATACAAATGAATCTATTAAAAAATACGGCCTCACCCGGCAAAATTATTTTGATCGTATTAATGGGCAGCAGCTTACTTTCCTGCAATCAAAATAAACAACAAACCCGGGAGCAGAAAAAGCAAACTCAACAAACAAAAGTTTCCACATCTCCAATTGTGCATCCACAAATATTTATCTGGTCAAAATCTATTCCTGATTCTGAACTTGTAAAGGGAACAGAAACTTATAATGATGGAATAATTAAAAATGTTTCGAACCCCACAATAACCATTTATTCACCTGAAGAGAAAAACACTGGAACAGCAATAATTGTATTTCCCGGTGGCGGATATAATAAACTTGCTATTGAGCTTGAAGGTTCAGAAATATGTGAATGGTTAGCTTCCATCGGAATAACAGGAATACTTTTAAAGTACCGGGTTCCTGCTTCCGGACCTCATTATGACAAAGACTGCCAATGTGAAAAAGACCCTGTAAAACCTCTTGCATTGCAAGACGCTCAAAGAGCAATGGGATTAGTGCGTTCCCGTGCTAAAGAATGGAATATTGACACCAATAAAATTGGTGTAATGGGTTTTTCAGCTGGTGGACATTTAGTTGCCGATGTTAGTACGAATTATAGAAAGCGGGCTTATGCTGTAATGGATGAAGTTGACGAAGTTAGTTGCAGACCAAATTTTGGAATCGTAATGTTCCCGGGGCATATGACTTTTCATACCACCAAGCCTTACGAATTGAACAAGACTCTTCCTGTTGACGGTCATACTCCACCAATGTTTATATTACAGGCAGGAAATGATCCTGTGGACACTATTCAACATTCATTGGTTTATTATATTGCATTGAAAAAAGCAGGCGTACCTGCTGAATATCATATTTATGCAGAAGGCGGACATGCATTTGGGTTAAACAAATCAGCACAAAAAATTCCTGATTGGGAAAAGTTGCCCATTGCCGATTGGGAACTGTTAGTTGAACGATGGTTACAGACAATTAAGATGACTTCAAATTAGTAATAAAAAAAGCCCAACACGCCGTTGTTGTGTCGCCTGACCCACAACTGAAATTTATTCCCAAAACTTTTAAACCCTAATTCCTATAACTTTATTGCAACTCAAACTCAACATGCAAAAGCGTTTTTTCTTTTTTTGTGTACTTGCACTTCAACTCTGTTTGGTACAGGCACAACAAAAGCCAACTGCTTTTTTTGACAGCCTGCTGCAACAACATGCAGCACAAAATTTCAGCGGCGTATTATTGGTAGCTGAAAAAGGAAAGATTGTTTACCACAAAGCAGTTGGCTATAGTGAGTATGCCACTAATAAACTATTGAAGGAGACGGATATTTTTGAACTGGCTTCGGTTTCCAAACAATTCACCGCCATGCTCTTCATGATGCTTAAAGAAAAAGGCAAACTCAATTATGATGATCTGCTTGAACAATATATTGATATTCCGTACAAAGGCATCAGCATTCGTCATTTACTCACCCATACCAGCGGCCTGCCCGACTACCAGGATGTGATGGATAAATATTGGGACAAAAGCAAAGTAGCCGGCAATGCAGATTGCATTGCGTACTTAAAGAAGTATGCTCCCCCCAAACGGTTTGAACCGGGTGTAAAATTTGATTACAGCAACACCGGATATTTAATGCTGGCAAGTGTAGCTGAAAAAATTACCGGCAAAGATTTTATTGAGCTCTGCAACAAATGGATCTTTTCAAAACTAAAAATGAAAAGCACTGCCATCCGGACACTGGCTGAAAAAGCAGCGACCAAAAATTTTGCGATCGGTCATCTGTACATCAAAGAAAAAGAACAATACATCCGGGCCGATTCATTTCCTTCTTCTGATTACACGATCTGGCTGGGTAACCGCAAAGGCCCCGGTCGCATCAGTTCTACCGCTGCCGATCTGTTGAAATGGGATATTGCATTGTACACGAACAAACTCGTGAAGCAATCTACATTGATGGAGGCGTTTGCACCTATGAAATTAAATGATGGTACATTTTTCTATTATGGTTTTGGATGGAGCATTGGTCATGATCCTGTTTTGGGAAGAGTGGTTTCTCATACAGGCGATAACCCCGGTTACAAAACTGAGATCATCCGTTATATTGATCAAAACAAAACGATCATCCTTTTAAATAACAACGCACATCCCAATTTTCCTGCAATCATAAAGGATGTAACCGCATTTCTAAAAGCAAACAAATAAAATACAATGAAAAAAAAGTTCATCCTTCTTGTACTTCTTGCATGTCAACTTTCTTTTGTTGTTGCACAACAAATTATTACTGTTCCTACTGCAGAAGCTGCAGGTTTTTCAACAGAACGGTTAAAACGTATTGACAGGGAAATGAATGAGTGGGTACAAAAAGGATGGATGAATGGCGGCGTTGCACTGATCATCCGCAATGGAAAGATCGCTTATTACAAAGCAGCAGGCTATAACAATCTTGATACAAAAGCTCCACTGCAAAAAGATGGCATCTTTCGCATTGCATCACAAACAAAAGCCATTACCAGTGTTGCTATTATGATTTTATTTGAAGAAGGCAAACTGTTGCTGGATGATCCTGTTTCAAAATATATTCC
>JANMOR010000642.1:0-2333 GCA_031369435.1 Chitinophagaceae bacterium | reverse complement strand
GCCCGCAAGCGCGAACTGACCATAGAAGAAACCGCTCGTCAATGCCGGGATTACGAGGCCCTCGTCCGGCCGATGAAGAACAGCCATATCGTCGGCCAAACTGTTTAAGGCACGTTGTGTTTGCTGAACTGAAGCATCTTCTAAATAATTACCTAAAAAAACCAATGTAATGATGGTGGCAGCTGTTTCATAAAACATGTATTGTTCTGCCTGCCCGGTTAAAGTGCCATATAAACTATAAACAAATGCTGCTGTTGCACCAACTGCAACCAACACGTTCATGTTCGGCATACCATTGCGGATACTTTTAATGGCACTGCGGCCAAAAAAGCTCATACCAATAATATAAACAGGAAGACATAAACCCAACTGCACCCATGGCTTCATGAGCCAGTGTATGTGAATGACTTTTTCAAACATGTGCAGCATCAGCACCAATGTAAACGGTGCACAAATGAGCACATAACGCAGAAATTTATTGATGCTCTTTTTTTCTGTTGGTTTTGTTGATACACCATTTTTCTCTGCTACCTGGTAGCCCAATGATGAAATACCTTTTTCCAATGCGTCAATTCCATTTCCTTCGGCCACATCAAAACTTACATCACCACTCACCGGGTTTACTTTCACATTTTTCTGCCCTTCTTTTTCCAGGTATTTTGAGATGGTGAGGGCACAATTGCCACAGGTCATTCCTTCTACTTTCCAATTCACTGTTTCCATACAGCAAAATTACGCAAGAACAGCAAGCCGTTCAATCAATATCTTTGCAACCACTATTCAAATTAACATTCTTGCAAAAGGAATTTACTTTAGAAAATATAAAGGATGTTGCAGCAGAATTATGGCTGGAATTACAGCCATACAACGTATGGGCTTTTGATGCAGTAATGGGTGCAGGTAAAACAACCTTTATCCATGCTTTGTGTGATTCGCTGCAGGTAACAGATGCTGTGGGAAGCCCCACTTTTTCTATTATCAACCAATACCAGTCAGTAAAAGGAAAAATTATTTATCATTTGGATCTGTATCGCATCAAAGATGAAGAAGAGGCTATACAGGCAGGTGTTGAAGACATTCTGTTTAGCGGTGATTTGTGTTTGGTAGAATGGCCGGAAAAAATACCTGCTTTACTACCCGATGATGCTGTTCACCTTAAGATTGAAACGATCAATACCGAAACAAGGAGAATAACAATACAATATCCAAACTAGTTTTGTATTTTGAGTTCTTTCAAATGAGTATTTTGTAATTTTAAGTTTACTATTTACCCTTCCGGTTCACAAACCGGAAAGGTTATTATTCCCGTTCATACGGGATTCATATCTCAAATCAACAGGCAGCGATTGTATGGCTTTATCAAAACCAATAGTAAGTGCTTCGTTTAACTACGAAACTTTAGAAGAAAAACTCGACATCAAACCAAAAGGCGCTCAACTTTTTATTGGCATTCCCAAAGAACAAATGTTCCAGGAAAACCGGATTGCCCTTACACCCGATGCAGTAAATGTGTTAGTGAGTAACGGTCATCGTGTAATGATAGAATATCTTGCCGGTGAAGGTTCGCATTTTACAGATAAAGATTATAGTGAAGCCGGAGCAAAAATTGCCTACGACCGGAAAGAAGTATATCAATGTGATGTACTCATCAAGTCGGCGCCGGTTGGTGAGCAGGAACTGGAATTATTAAAGCACGGACAAACAATTATTTCTCCCATTCACCTTGCAGTGATGAAAGCAGGGATATTAGAAACCATGATGGAGAAAAGAATTACCGCACTTTCTTTTGAGAATTTAAAAGACGATTCAGGTAACAACCCCATTGTGCGTAGCATGAGTGAAATTGCAGGGAGTGCTGTTATGCTCATTGCAGGGCAATACTTAAGCAGTTTCAATAATGGCAAAGGTGTTTTGCTGGGTGGCATCAGTGGTATTCCGCCAACAAAAGTTATTATCATCGGTGCAGGTATTGTAGGTGAGTATGCAGCCCGCACAGCATTAGCTATGGGCGGCAGTGTAAAAGTGTTTGATAATAATATTTATAAGTTGAAACGGATGCAGACTGCCATCGGTCATCGTATGTGGACCTCCGTTATTGAACCCAAGATACTTTCCAAGCAATTAAAAACCTGTGATGTAGCAGTCGGTGCATTGTCTTCTATTGGTGGTGCAAGAAGTCCCATTGTTGTGAGTGAAGAAATGGTAGCGGCCATGCGAACAGGGAGTGTAATTGTTGATGTGAGTATTGACCGTGGCGGTTGTTTTGAAACAAGCGAAGTAACCAGTCATGAAAACCCTATCTTTCTTAAACATGGAGTTATCCATTATTGTGT
>JANMOR010000624.1:0-3162 GCA_031369435.1 Chitinophagaceae bacterium | reverse complement strand
GTGCATACTACCCGGTAAACGGATTGAAAGACGGCAACCGCATCAGCTGGCTGGAAACAAATTTCTATATGCAAAACCAGTTGTTGAAAGACTCTGATTTTATGAGCATGTGGCATGGTTTGGAAATCCGTGTACCATTCTTAGATAAAGAGGTAATGCTCATGGCCGGAGCCATTGATGCAGCTATCAAGTTTAAAAAAGAGCCGCCAAAATATTTATTAGTAAAACCTTTTGAACAGGAATTGCCGGTAGAAATATGGAAACGAAAAAAGCAAGGATTTACATTCCCCTTTGAAGGATGGTTAAAGGAGAATGAATTTATCATGCCTTCAACAGAAGACGAAAAAAAATTATACAAAGCATTTCAGAATAAACGTTTATCCTGGGGCCGTTACTGGTGTGCATTATTGATGAGCAGGTTTTCACAAAAAACGATTCTTGAAACAACGTAAGATCCTGTTTCTTGTATTAACCGCTTTTTCAAGTACCGGCGGTATTGAAAAATTCAACCGGGCATTCATGAGCGCCATGGTGCGGTTAGAACAAACCTTATTCTTTACTTCCTGTTTTGCAGGTATGTACGATGAGCAGGTTGATGAACAGTATGTTCCTGCAAAGAAATTTCGGGCCTATTCCGGTAACCGGCTGTCGTTTGTCTTTCAATCTGTCTTTCGATCATTCGTTACAGATGAACTGATCATTGGTCATATGAATCTTGCTGTTATTGGTGTGTGTTATAAATTTTTCAGACCCAACAAAAAGCTCATCGTTATTTGTCATGGTATTGAAGTGTTTGAACCCGTTACCGGTTTAAAAAAAAAGCTGTTGCAAAAAGCTGATCGCATTTTAGCAGTGAGCTCTTTTACCCGGCAAAAACTCATTGACCTGCAGGATGTGCCACAGGAAAAAATCATTGTATTTCCCAATACAATTGATCCGCATTTTGCGCTAACAACCCATTTCAGCAAACCCGCTTATTTGCAGCAGCGTTATGGTATCCATGAAAATGAAAAAGTAATTTTTACGTTGACCCGTTTAAACAGCGAAGAAGGATATAAAGGCTATGATAAATTGATTAGTATCTTACCTCAACTGCTGCAGGATGGCTTACAGGTAAAATATATTCTTGCCGGCAAAGCAGATACAACAGAAGCAAAACGCATGCAGGAATTGATCAGCACATTAAAGCTTGAGCATCATGTGTTGATGCCCGGCTTTATTCCCGATGAGGAAGTAAATGATCATTATTTATTAAGCGATGTTTTTGTCATGCCCAGCAAAGGCGAAGGATTTGGAATTGTATTCCTTGAAGCAATGGCTTGTGGTCTTCCGGTTATTGCAGGAAATAAAGATGGCAGTACAGAAGCTTTGCAGTTTGGTGAACTCGGAACATTGATAGACCCCGACAGCCAGGAACAGCTAAGAGCAGCAATCAAAAATGTGTTGCAACAAAAAAAAGAAAGCGGCGTGTTGCAACAAAAAATGCTTAGTTATTTTTCCTTTGATAAATATAAAGAGCGTTTGCAACAGCATTTAAGGGCTTAAATAGAAATAATTAATTCGTAAAGGTGGTTATGCAGGCAATGCTGCAAAACATCTCCAAAAGAAAAAACATAAATGAACCAAGATAATACTGCAGACGAAACATGGGACCTGGAAATAAAACCCCAGGCCTCTCTTCTTGATTTAAACTTTAAAGAAGTATGGCGCTACCGGGATCTGATGATGTTGTTTGTACGTCGTGATTTTGTGGCGCAGTACAAGCAAACCATTTTGGGTCCATTGTGGCATATTATTCAACCGGTACTTACCACCATCATGTTTTTACTTGTATTTGGGAAGATAGCGAATATCCCAACCGATGATATTGAACCCATTCTTTTCTATATGAGTGGCATTACCATCTGGAATTATTTTTCTACCTGCCTTACAGCTACATCCAATACGTTTGTTGCTAATGCAAATATTTTTGGAAAGGTATATTTTCCCCGTTTAGTGCTGCCGCTGTCAATTGTGATTTCAAACATCATTAAACTGGGTATCCAGTTTGGAATTTTGTTTCTTGGTATGGTATGGTTTGCAATTTTCAGGAACGAACCCATACAGTTTGGTTTGAACTGGCTGTTGATTCCTGTATTAGTAATCATCATGGCTGGTATTGGATTGGGGTTGGGCATTATCATCTCATCTCTTACAACTAAGTACCGAGATTTTGCAGTGCTCATCGGGTTTGCTATACAATTGCTCATGTATGCTACACCTGTAGCTTACCCGTTATCGTATCTGAAAGGCAAATCCTTTGCAGCGTTCATTGAGTGGAACCCGTTAAGTTCTATTGTTGAAGGGTTTCGTTATGCATTATTTAATAAAGGCAGTTTTAACTATCTGTCGTTGGGTTACAGTGCTTTATTTATGATCGTAGTGCTGGTGATTGGTGCTGTTTATTTCAGTAAAGTAGAAAGGACTTTTATGGATACGGTATAGAACGATTGACCAATGCACAAGTATTATAAATACACAAAATCATTATGAAAAAATCGAACCTTCACTTTGCTATTGTTGGTTGTGGCAGAATAGCACAACGACATGCAGAGCATATAAATAATAAGGCTGTTTTAGCTGCAGTTTGTGATATAGCGCCTGATAATGCAAATGAATTGGCTTTGAAATACGGTATAACGGCTTATAATAATATTGACGAAATGCTGGAGATGGAAAAAAATATTGATCTGGTATCAATTTGTTCTCCAAATGGATTGCATGCAGAGCATAGCATCAAAGCATTGAATGCAGGGAAGCATGTTATCTGTGAAAAACCGATGGCTTTATCAGCCGATGATTGCGGACGCATGATTCAAGCTGCTGAAAAGCAGAATAAACGATTATTTGCGATCAAGCAAAACCGTTATAACCCACCAGTTGCTGCCGTGAAGCAATTGATTGAGGAAGGTCGGCTTGGTACTATTTATAGTGTGCAACTCAATTGTTTCTGGAATCGCAATGAAGATTATTATAAAAATTCATGGAAGGGTACAAAAGATATGGATGGTGGCACATTGTATACACAGTTTAGTCATTTCATTGATCTGTTGTATTGGATGATTGGAGATGTAAAAGAAGTACATGCCCTCATGGATAATTTCCATCACAAGAATATCATTG
>JANMOR010000615.1:0-4603 GCA_031369435.1 Chitinophagaceae bacterium | reverse complement strand
AAATCATTTTTCTATACCAATGCTATGCAGGTCAAAAACAATTTTCATCATAACAGTTTAGAACCTGAGCGTGCTGGCTGGTTTGATTGTTCCTGTTGTCCAACAAACATGACAAGACTTCTTCCATCTCTTCCCGGCTATATGTATGCACAGAAAGAGAAAGATGTGTTTGTAAACTTATTCATCAACAGTAATTCTTCATTATCAGTAGATGGTAAAGCAGTTGACATTGCTCAGCATAATAATTATCCCTGGAATGGTGATTTGAAATTTATTATATCGCCCAAAAAAGGAAAAATTCCTTTTGTAATGAAAGTGCGTATTCCCGGTTGGGCAAGAAACGAAGCCATCCCTTCGGATCTCTATGCGTTTCAATCAACAACTAATTCAAAAGTTCAGATCAGCATTAATGGCGAAGCTGTACAATATGAAATGGTGGATGGATATGCTGTGCTCAACAGAACATGGAAAAAGAATGATGTGGTAGAAGTAAAGTTGCCGATGGAAGTTCGTCGTGTAATAGCAAATGAAAAACTGAAAGAAGATATTGGGAGAGTGGCATTGCAATACGGACCCATTATGTACTGTGCAGAATGGGCCGATAACAATGGCCGTGCAGCAAATATCATTTTGCCTGCTGCTGCTGCCTTTACTGCCGAGTTTCAACCTTCTTTATTAAATGGTATCATGACGTTGAAGGCAGAAGCAAATGCTATCATCACAACCGATACAGAAATCAAAACAATAAAGCAACCATTTGTTGCCATTCCATATTATGCATGGGCCAACAGGGGTAAAGGTGAAATGATGGTATGGTTTCCTGAAAAAATTAAAGATGTTGATATCATCACGAAATAAAAAAAGCAAACAATCTTTGAACATTAATATTTTTTAAAATGAAATCGTTAAAAGAATCTGAAGTATGGTTTGTAACTGGCAGCCAGGATTTGTATGGTGCAGAAACTTTGAAGCAGGTGGCTATCCATTCGCAGGAGATTGCAGCATCATTAAACAATTCAACTGTTATTCCGGTATCGGTCGTATTTAAACCTACTGTAAAATCACCTGAAGAAATATATGCAGTATGTGCAGAAGCAAATGCATCTTCAAATTGTATCGGCATCATTACATGGATGCATACATTTTCTCCGGCCAAAATGTGGATCAGGGGATTAACTATTCTCAACAAACCTTTGCTTCATCTGCATACACAATTCAACCGTGATATTCCATGGGCTGATATTGATATGGATTTTATGAACCTGAATCAGAGTGCTCATGGCGACAGGGAGTTTGGTTTTATCATGAGCCGTATGCGGTTGAAACGTAAAGTTGTTGTTGGTCATTGGCAGGATCCCAATGTGTTGGATCGGATCAATGTGTGGGCAAGAGCGGCGGCGGGTTGGAACGATTGGCAGGGTGCACGCTTTGTTCGGTTTGGTGATAACATGCGTTATGTTGCAGTAACTGATGGCGATAAAGTTGAAGCCGAAATGAAGTTTGGTTATAGTGTCAACACACACGGTATTGGTGATCTGGTTAAAGTCATCAATGAAGTAAGTGATGCCGATACAGATAAACTAACACAGGAATATTTTGATACCTATAATGTTGTTGCCTCTTTAAAGAAAGAAGGGAAACAATATCAATCATTGCGTGATGCAGCAAGAATTGAACTCGGTCTGCTATATTTTTTAGAACATGGAAATTTCAAAGGCTTCAGCGATACGTTTGAAGACTTGCATGGCATGAAACAATTGCCAGGCATTGCTGCACAACGATTGATGGGTAAGGGTTATGGCTTTGCAGGTGAAGGCGACTGGAAAACTTCAGCGCTTGTACGGTCTATGAAAGTGATGGGTAGTGGTTTGCTGGGTGGTAATAGTTTCATGGAGGATTATACGTATCATTTCGATCCTGCAAATTCATTGGTGCTTGGATCGCATATGTTGGAGATCTGCGAAAGCATTGCTGATGGAAAAGCCAATTGTGAAATTCATCCGCTGGGTATTGGTGGTAAAGAAGATCCTGTTCGTTTGGTATTTAATGTTAAAGCAGGACCTGCACTCAATGCATCAGTAGTTGATATGGGCAATCGCTTCCGTTTGTTAGTGAACGAAGTTGAAGCTGTGGCACCCGTTGCTGATCTTCCCAAACTGCCCGTAGCAAGAGTGTTGTGGAAACCTTATCCGAATATGAATGATGGATGTGCTGCATGGATCTTAGCAGGTGGCGCACATCATACAGGCTATAGTCAAAACCTCACATCAGAGCATATGGAAGATTTTGCTGAGATGGCAGGAATTGAATATGTTCGCATAGGTAAGCAAACCGATTTGTATCAATTTAAAAATGAACTCCGCTGGAGTGAAGTATATTACAGATAATTCTTAGCAATTGCACTATTACCAAACTATATAAAAATTCTGCATGAATCAGAACCTGGCTCTTACCGACTACATCGTTTTTATTGTTTATTTTATTATCGTTGCCGGTTATGGTTACAGTATTTACCGTAAACGTAAAAAAGACGAGCACGATGCAAAAGCTTATTTTCTTGCCGAAGGCCATCTTACCTGGTGGGCAATCGGTGCTTCGTTAATTGCCTCAAATATTTCTGCAGAGCAGTTTATTGGTATGAGTGGTGAAGGATTCTTTTTAGGTGTTGCTGTTGCTGCTTACGAATGGATCGCTGCTGTTGCATTGATCATTATCGCTGTTTGGTTTATTCCGGTTTACCTGAAAAATAAAATTTACACCATGCCTCAGTTTTTGAAAACGAGGTACAATGAATCTACGGCGTTGATCATGGCGGTGTTTTGGTTATTCCTGTATGTATTTGTCAACCTTACTTCTATTCTTTATCTCGGTGCAGTAGCCATTAATGGTATTGCAGGAGGCGGTTATCTGCATATTATCATGATGGGGCTTGCAGTATTTGCATTGTTGATCTCTTTAGGTGGAATGAAAGTGGTAGCTTATACAGATGTAATCCAGGTTGCCGTGTTGATCATTGGTGGATTGGTGACAACTTATATTGCATTGACAACAGTTGGTGAATATTTTGGAGTTGGGCAAAATGCAATTGCAGGGTTTAAAGTATTGATGAGAGAAGCACCCGAACATTTTAAAATGATCATTCCAAAACCAACAGCAGATTCAACTCAAAATGAAATCAATAAGTATATAACATTCCCTGGTGTTTTGTCGTACCTAGCAGGTATCTGGATCATTAACCTCAACTATTGGGGATGTAACCAATATATTACTCAACGTGCTTTAGGTGCCGATCTGCAAACTGCACGTACAGGTATTTTGTTTGCCGGGTTATTAAAATTACTAATGCCATTGATTGTGATGTTGCCTGGTATTGCAGCGTTTGTTTTGTATAAAGATGGTCATTTACCTCAGCTCGTTGGGGGTAAAGACGGAGCTTACTCTGCTATTCTTACATTCCTGCCAACAGGGTTGAAAGGTTTGTCAGTTGCGGCTTTAACAGCAGCTATTGTTGCATCGCTGGCAGGAAAAGTAAACAGCATCTCTACCATTTATACATTAGATATTCATAAAAAATATTTCAGTAAAAATGCTGACGAAAAAACACAGGTTTATACCGGACGGATTGCGGTAGTAGTTGCCATGATTCTTGCTGTGATGTTTACCTGGAAGGATGTGTTGGGAATTGGCGGTGTTGGCGGGTTTACCTATATCCAAAAATATACCGGCTTTATCAGCCCTGGTGTATTTGCTATGTTTATCCTTGGCATGTTCTGGAAAAGAACTACAGGGGCAGCAGCAATAGCAGGTTTAATTACAGGGTTTTTATTGTCAGTTTTATTTAATGAATTTGCACCGGGTCTTTTTGGTAATGATACTTTCTTATACACGGCTTATCCAAATGGAAAAGGTGGATTTGAAATACCATTCCATATCTGTATGGGATTGGCATTCATGTTTACAATGATTGTAATGGTGTTGATCAGTCTTGGCGGACCGAAGGTGAATCCGAAAGCATTTATGTTAGATAAGGAAATGTTTAAACTGAAACCTTCCACAACAATTTTGATTGTGGTTACCCTGGCAATCATTGCTGCCTTGTATGTTAAGTTCTGGTAAAACTGAAACTTAACTATTTGCAGGTAGTAAACAGTTGAACTGGTTTATATAAACGATCGCTCATGTAAGAATCTTTTGTTGATTTGCGTGAGCGATTGTTTTTAGCCGGTAAGGACAGCAACCAAACCAAAAGAAATAAACGGAGAATAGAATGAGTCAGAAAAAAGCATTTTTATTTGATTTGAATGGAACAATGATTGATGATATGCAGTATCATATCAAAGCATGGCATGGAATACTGAATGAGTTAGGTGCAAATATTTCCATGGTACGGATGAAAGAAGAGTGTTATGGTAAGAATGATGAGCTGCTTGAAAGGATGTTCCCCGGCAGGTTTACAGAAGCGGAAAAACAACACATGAGCATGGAAAAAGAAAAACAATACCAGCATCAGTACAAAGCTCATCTTGCATTATTACCGGGGTTGCTTCAATTTTTGAAAGAAGCAAAAACACATGAAGTGAAGATGGCCATTGGTTCTGCAGCT
>JANMOR010000613.1:0-3306 GCA_031369435.1 Chitinophagaceae bacterium | reverse complement strand
CCCATAAATAATATAAAAAAGAAAATGACTATTTCAATAAATGCCAGCCAGCCTGTTTGTTTTACAACCACTGCCCATGGAAATAAAAAAATAAGCTCCACATCAAAAATTAAAAAGAGTAAAGCAAAAAGATAATAGCCCACATTAAATTGTACCCAACTTGGACCAACAGTTGGAATACCACATTCAATTGCTTCGCCTTTCTGTTTATTTTTTGTGGCTTTGGTTACAACTTTGGCAATGAGGATGGCAATGCCTGAAAATGCAAGAGCAGCAATGATTAAAACAATGAGTGAAGAGGCACCCATAAGGTATATTTATTTTTTACGAATATAACAACTACTTCTTAGAGTTGAACCTGATTCATATTAACTGTGCATATGTTGAAGATCATTTTTTGAAATGGCCGATACAGTTACCCATATAACTCCTGATGGATACTTTTTTTATCATAACCCATGTCCATGATCCGTTTCTTAGTTTCATCAATCATGGCTTTCCATCCGCATAAAAAGAAACCGGCTTCCTGTTTACTGCTGCAGAGTTCTTCATAAATTGGATGCACATATCCGCTGCGTCCATCCCATTCTTCTCTTGACAGTGTGGGCACATAATGAAAGCCCGGACAATCTTCCTGCAGTTGTTTCAATTCTTCATAATAAAGAAGATCTTCCCTTTTACGTGTGCCAAACAACAGGTAAATATTTTTATGTGGAATATTATGTTGTTGTATATAATGTGCCATGCTGCGGAAAGGAGCAATGCCGGTGCCTGTACAAATAAAGAAGAGGTCTTTATCAATAACAGGGGGCAAGGTAAACACACCCATCGCTCCACGTACAGGAATCTCCGTTCCTTCCACAGCATTTGCAAACAACCAGGTGGTTCCTGCACCCATCTCATTCAACACGATCAGCAGTTCAAATACATTGGTGCCATCGGGCCAGGAAGCAATGCTGTAGCTGCGAAGCCGTTTGCTATGTTGTTCGTGTATGGGAAATTCCAGTTGTACAAACTGGCCCGGCTTAAAATCAAAATCCTCGATTTCAGAAAGCTGAAACCAATAACGTTTGGTGTTGGGAGTTTCATCAACTATACGTATAATTTTACCGGTTCGCCAGGGTTGAAGCGCCATTGGTTTGATTTTTTAATGGCTCAATTTATTTTATCTCAAGGGGATTTCCTAAAACTTTTTTATGATCCAGGTCAGTTAGTACATAATGCATCGTTATGGCAAATGTAAATAGGCCTTTTATTTTTCATAGATCATTTGTAGTTTGTTGTATAAACCTTTTCATATGCTCACTCTCCTTACAAAGTATGGTCGAACCTCCTGTTCGGTTTTGTTCCTTCTTTTTTTACTGGCTTCCTGTAAAGTAACCCTGCTTGCTCCTTACGATGAAATAACGGATAACGCCGTTACAGAAATGCAGGAAATGACTTCAGCCTTTTTTGTTGCATTAGAAAGTGAGCCCGACAATGCTGCCATGAAATACGACAATCAAAAACAATTTTATCAGCAGTTAAAAGTAAAAGCTGCAACGGTACGTATCCGCAACATGGCCATTGATAAAAACAAGATCATGGTGAGTATGATCAATGAACTCGAAGCCAATATTGGCCGACTGCAGCAACTGCATAAAGGGAAACCCAACGGCTTACTGATTCCGGAAGAAGTAACACTGTTGAAAGAAACTTTTGAAACGCAGTACGGGGCTATTATTCATTTTTTAATGGCATTGAAACAAAGGGCCAAAGACAATTAGGTGATTGGATGATTTGGAGATTTGGAAATGCATGAAGCTTCACGTTCAACTTTTAATTTTTCACTTTTAATTTTATAATATGTCACTCGATACATCTGCATTGGTAAAAGACATGCTGTCGGCAGCCAAAGATAATCTTGGTAAATTCTGGAAACAGGCCAAACCATTTGCCGAAAATGAAACAGTGAACATGGCCAACAAACTCCTGCTCATTGAAAAACTAAAACTGCAGGGAAAGATTACCAAAGAAGAAGCTCTCCTGCATATTGAAATACAAAAGAGTGCTTTCCGTACAGTGTTGCTTTCTATTAAAGGTTTGGGATTGATTGCTGTTGAAGGAACCATCAATGCAACTCTTGGGGCCGTTGCCAAAGTGGTGAACAAGGCGTTGGGGTGGGGGTTGTTGTGAAAGGGTGAAAAGTTTTTACTGATATGAAATAGTATTTCATATAATTGTAAACATTTACTGAATTCTGACATACCAATGTGCCTGTATTAAGTTTGCAAAGTTTAAACCCGGGTATTCAACTCTGCCCATGTTTTGTATATTTTGTTGAGATGGCCATGGATCTCTAACGATAATTGTTTGAATTGATGGACCGTTAGGCGTGGGGATATAACTTAATGCAGTAACTACAACAGCGTGTCCTGATGATGGGCCAGATTTATAGCCAATTAATACGGGCTTTTGAGCACTAAGTTCCTGAATAAGAAATAAAGGTGTAGGTGCTCCCCAAAACAAACTTGATTGTACAGCATAATATCTGCCGAAATTATCTACACTCCAGTTATTTAAGTTCATAGTTATCACTTCAAAACTGCCTGTCCAATTGGGAAGGATGCCATTAGGGTCAACTCCATAACTTCTGCCAACAATCTGTTCTTGTGAAATAGTTACGCCATAGTAATTGAAAATCATTTGCAATGATGCTGCCCAGCACCAGTTGGAGTTTCTTTGACTGGAAACAAAATAATTAAAACGCTCACTTGGAATGCCAACATAAATGGGTTGTTGTGCAATAAGCTTATTAAGAATGAAGAGAAATAATATCCCCGTAATGATCTTTTTCATTTTAACCGACATTTGAATTTTTTAATCTTTAAGATTCTGAATCTAAATTAACCTTCGTAAAATTTGATTGCAAGAGTGGAAACAACGAGGTAGAACGTTTTTTCACCTTTTTTCTTTATGGAAGTGAATCATTAAAAAAATGTTTCCTTTTGTTATCACTGTTTAATCTAAGTGATTAGTTTATATCTAATAAAATAGTCTCACTGAAAAAGCCTCCCACCCGGGAGGCTTTTTTAAAAATTATTCAACAAAGATTATTTCTTAAACACCCCATTAAAAAATTCCTTCATATCCTTCCAGCTTGCTGTATCAGCAGCAGCATCATATTTAATCGGGATCTTAAATTTTTCACCCATGGCTGTTGCATTGGGATTGGTGAAGGCATGCATAGCTCCGGGATATTCTTTAAATGTGTAAACTGCAGCAATGGAATCCATCTGCTGCTTGAACTTTGTTGCTTCTGCAGCC
>JANMOR010000552.1:0-3270 GCA_031369435.1 Chitinophagaceae bacterium | reverse complement strand
CATCGGTGGTTTTATCCGCATCTTATTTTTTGTATAGTTGCTGCGGCTTCGTTACTATATTATCTTCATCTTGATCTCGAGGTTTATTCAATGACTTTTTCGGCCTTTTTGATTAACCTGTTCATGTCAGGATTGTTTATTCAGATGATCATTAAACGAAATTCATTGCAGGCCCAATCCTTTGGCATTGCATTGTTTAAACTCACAGGTACAATTTCTGCTACCATTATTCTTTTTGGTGATTTTTCAATATTTCTCCGTTTAACAGGCATCATCACTTTTATCCTGGATTTGATTTATCTCATCATGGTTGTGAATATGTACAAACAGGAAGGGTTACGACTCCTTACACGTAAAAGAATACACAGCACTCAATAACTCAGCATTACTTTAGCTCATTTTTTGCTTCGATGAATCGGGTTACCTTTGCCCGCAATAAAAGAAGATACAGCAGAAATGAAATTTTTTCCTGATTCAGCATTGGTGCAATTAGAACTTGATAAAGTGAAAACTTTATTGGATGGATACTGCAATACAGAATATGCTAAAGAAAAAGCGCAGAATCTCCGCATCCATACAAAAAAAGAATACATCCAGCTTGAGCTGCAACAGAGTTATGAAATGAAACTGTTGCAGGAGCAAAGCCAGTATTTCCCATCAGACTATGTGTTGAATCTTTCCCGTGAATTAAAACTCCTGTCAATTCCAGGTGCAGTGTTGGCTGAAGATCAGTTATTACAAATTCGTAAACTGGCCGAAAATACGCACAGCATCTTTCGTTGGTTTGATGCCGACAGAAGAACAGCTTATCCTGCATTAACGAATGTAATTGATGGAACCTATTATGAAAAAGTAATTCTTGAGCTGTTCAATGATGTACTGGATGATGCAGGTATTGTAAAAGATAATGCAAGTGAAGAGCTCAGTACTATCAGAATGAATTTATACCGAAAACGAAATGAACTGCGTCGTGAGTTTGAAAAAGTATTAAAAAAATTACAAAAGCAGGGTTATGTTGCAGATATAGAAGAATCTTTTTTAAGCGGCAGAAGGGTAGTGGCTTTGTTTGCTGAACAGAAACGGCAGGTAAAAGGAATTTTACATGGCGAAAGTGAAACAAGAAGAACCGTGTTCATTGAACCGGAAGAAACAATTGAATTGAATAATGATATTTTCAGTCTGGAAAATGAAGAGCGGCGTGAAGTGTATCGCATACTGCGTGAATTAACGCAGCAACTTTCTGTGTATGCTTCATTGCTTACAACCTATCATTCAATTGTAGGTGAATATGATTTCATTCGTGCAAAAGCAAAGCTGGGTATCAGTATGCAGGCGAACATACCCATGCTGTCAGATAAGGCCGTTATATATCTGAAAGACGCTTTCCATCCATTACTGATGCTGTACAATAAAAAAAATCAAAAGCCAACAATTCCTACAAATATCAGGCTCGATGAAAAGAATCGTATCCTGGTTATTTCCGGTCCTAATGCAGGAGGCAAAACGGTAACCATGAAAACAGTGGGTTTAATGCAGTTGATGGTGCAATGTGGTTTGCTTGTGCCGGTGCACCCCGACAGTGAAATTGGATTGTTTAAACAGATCATGATTCATATTGGCGATACACAGAGTATTGAATATGATCTCAGTACCTACAGCAGTCACTTGCTGCATATGAAACACTTTATGGAAACAGCCAATGGCCGCACTTTGTTTTTTATTGACGAGTTGGGCAGCGGTAGCGATCCGAATCTTGGTGGTGCATTTGCAGAAGTGATCTTACAGGAACTGGTTAAAAAACATTCATTGGGGATTGTTACAACACATTATCTCAATTTAAAAGTAATGGCCAATCATACCCCGGGCATTGTAAACGGGGCCATGAGTTTTGATGAAAAAAGTTTGCAACCCTTGTATAAACTCAATATCGGTAAACCCGGCAGTTCCTACACCTTCGCTATTGCAGAACGTATCGGGCTCGATAAAAAACTCATTGAAAGTGCAAGGCAATTAGTTGATGAAGATCATTTTCGGTTAGATAAATTATTGAACAGTGCTGAAAGTGATTTAAGGCAAATTGAAAAGAAAGAAAAAGAATTGCATCGTCTTCTCAAAGAAAACGAACGGTTGAAAAAGGAAATGGAACAAGTGCTCAATAAAGAAAAACATCAGCAACAGGTGGAGATATTGCAACAGCAGAATAAAATTACTGAAGAACGGATTGCTTATTTAAAAGATATGGATCGCAAATTAAAAGCAATTGTACAGGAATGGAAGCGAAGCGATAATAAAGCAGATGTAATGAAGCAGATCAATGCTTTGTTGTTTGATCAAAAACAAAAACAGGTGTCAGAGAAAAAAGATAAAAAGCTCAATGATAAATTTAAAGAAGTGGGAGGGGAGATCAAACCAGGGGTTAAAGTAAAGATGATGAACAACCGGCAGGTAGGCATTGTAAAAGAGCTGCGTGGTAAAAATGCGATAGTACAGTTGGGTGCCATACCCATTACAGTAAGTTTGAACGATCTGGTGGTGGTAATTGATAAAGTGGAAGAATCATCAGCTTGATTTGAATGTTTTTTTCGCTTAGAATCCTTTATAGGCAGCTGTTTCAGCTGCCTGTCTTTTTTATTCAGTACTATTTTTTGGGCCAAATAACCTGTAACCGTACTTTTGCGCCGGAGAGATGGCAGAGCGGTCGAATGCGGCGGTCTTGAAAACCGTTGAAGTGAAAGCTTCCGGGGGTTCGAATCCCTCTCTCTCCGCTTTACCCTCCATAGCTTTAGCGACGGAGGGTTTTCTTTTTATTTTATGCTGGTAAGGAAATAGAATGACCTCATTGGTTATTTCAAACAAGTGCCTGGTTTTTTGTAGAGTTCCGTGGTATCAAAGTTGATTTCAAAACAGTTTTTTCCTGGATAAAATGCACCCCTTTTTTTTCAATCAATTTAAATAGGATGGTAGCTGCTTCATGTCCAATTTCAAAAGCAGGCTGGGTAATGGTTGTCATGGATGGGTTTAGTAAAGAAGCTGTTTTCAGATTTGAAAAACTGATGATTTTTACATCGCCCGGAATTTTAAGTCCCAGCTCATTACAAATTTCATAACCGTGTATGGCCAATTTTTCAACTGAAGCAACTATGCCATCAGGTCGCGTTTTTTTGTTTTATATTTTTTTGTAAAGTGAAAGGGTTTTTTATTAAATTTTATAAAAGTCAAAAACAAAATAGGGGTGATTTTTAATTGAATATTTTTTTAAATCATATTAAT
>JANMOR010000534.1:0-4501 GCA_031369435.1 Chitinophagaceae bacterium | reverse complement strand
ATAGAACCCTTACACCATTTGGGTTTCAAGGAGAAGATAGAACGTACTGGCAAGCACCGCAATTGTATTTTGATATGAGCCCGTTCAGCTATGCACATAAAATTAAAACGCCCATATTATTAGTACATGGCGATACAGATGATAATACTGGAACTTATCCTATTCAAAGTGAGCGGATGTTTGCTGCATTAAAAGGTAATGGTGCCAATGTGCGTTATGTAAGCTTGCCATACGAAGCACATGGCTATCGTGGTAAAGAAAATATTTTACACTTGTTGTGGGAAGAGCATATGTGGTTAGAAAAATATGTAAAGGGTAAGAAATAAAAGCATTGAATATAATTTTAAAGAGGGTCTCATAAAACGAGACCCTCTTTTTTTATATAATTGATTTTCATGTAGTAAGCTAAGCGAAAAAGAAAAATTTAAATGAAATTTATCATTACTGGCACAAAAATTGAAAAGGAAGGGTATTAATCATCTAAATCATTACATTATGAAAATGTCAGTTAAGTTATTATCCATTACAGCTTTACTTGTTGCTACAGTTTTGGTTGGTTGTAAAAAAGAGTCGAGCGATACAACACAATCTTACAAAGCTGATTGTAATGGTGCAAACCAGGCGCCACCCAATCCATCAACAGCAACAGCTACTTTTAACGGTACTTTTAACTCCGATACTAAAACTTTTTCAGGTACGCTTACATACAATGGAATAACACCAACAGGATGGTATATAGAAAAGGGAACATCAACAACTCATGGATCTATTGTTGTTTCGTTAGGTGCAGTTGTAAGTTCACCATTTACATTCAGCGTTACATTGGATGCAGCAGCAGAAGCTGAATTAAAGTCAGGAGGATATTATATCAATGTACAATCGCTAGCCTATCCTTCAGGTGAAATCAGGGGGAAACTGGTTGCACAATAATTTTTGGTTTTTCTTGTAATAAAAGTGTCTTTATAATTAAAGGCACTTTTTTTTATCATAAGCATTGAAATCAATAGTGATTTATTTCAATGACAATTGATCATCATCAGTCAGATTTTTTATTTTCCTGATTATAATTTGTTTTTTTCTTGCCTGCCATCATTCTTTACTCCGGCCACAGCATCTACTTTTATCAAATATCTACAAATTCTTAAAATCAAAAATGACAAGCGGGAACAGGTTCCATTCATCGCTGGAGTATTTCTGCATTTGCATTTCAAATCCTTGTATTATGGTAAAAGAAAAAAAAGCGGCAAAGTATGTTTATTCATTTGGTGCTGGCAAAGCGGATGGTAATGAATCAATGAAAAATTTATTAGGCGGCAAAGGTGCGAACCTCGCTGAAATGGCCGGCCACCCTTCACTCCGCTTACCTGTTCCTCCCGGTTTTACCTTAACAACAGAAGTTTGTACCTATTATTATGCTCATAAAAAAACGTATCCAAAAGTGTTGAAGCTGCAAATGGAGGAAGCTTTAGCTAAAATGGAAAAGCTGACAGGCAAAAAATTTGGCGATAAACAAAATCCTTTACTTGTATCCATCCGTTCAGGTGCCCGGCGAAGTATGCCTGGTATGATGGAAACAGTTTTAAATGTGGGTTTAAATGAAACAACCATCAAAGGGATCATTCAGCAAAGTGGCGATGCAAGATTTGCATATGATGCTTACAGGCGTTTGATCATGATGTATGCAGATGTGGTTCTTGAAAAAGCGCAAGGCATAGAACCTAAAGGCGGGAAAGGTATTCGAAAACTACTTGATGAAAAACTGGAGAATATTAAACACAAACAAGGTTATGCTTATGATACAGATCTAACTGCTGATGAATTAAAAGCAATAGTGAATGATTATAAAAAAACAATAAAGAAAGTATTAGGAGTTGATTTTCCTGATGATCCCATGCAGCAATTATGGGGTGCTGTAGGGGCTGTTTTTTCAAGCTGGAATGGAAAACGGGCCAATGAATACCGGCGCATTGAAAAAATTCCACATGAATGGGGAACTGCAGTAAATGTACAGGCAATGGTTTTTGGTAATATGGGCGATGACAGTTGCACCGGTGTTGCCTTTACACGTAACCCCGGTAACGGAGAAAATAAATTTTATGGCGAATACCTTGTCAATGCACAAGGTGAAGATGTGGTGGCGGGTATCAGAACTCCTGCTCCTGTTAATGAATATTCAATGAATGAACAAAGTAAACAGTTCACTTCACTTGAAAAATTAATGCCATCATCCTATAAAGAACTATTCAGTTATCAGAGAAGATTAGAAAAGCATTACAAAGACATGCAGGATATTGAGTTCACCATTGAAAGAGGTACACTCTATATGTTGCAATGCCGTGTTGGTAAACGTAATGGTGTTGCAGCTGTTCGTATGGCAACTGAAATGTATAAAGAAAAGCTGATTGATTTGAAGACGACACTCATGCGTGTTGGTCCTAACCAGTTGGTAGAATTATTACTGCCGATGATTGATCCCAAAGCAGAGTTGATACAGCCGGTTATTGCCAGGGGTTTACCTGCAGGACCAGGCGGCGCAAAAGGTAGAGTTGTATTTACATCAGAAGATGCAGTTGAATGGGCTTCTAGGGGAGAGAAAGTAATTCTTGTACGTGAAGAAACATCACCCGAAGATGTGGATGGAATGCATAAGGCTGAAGCGATCTTAACAACAAAAGGTGGAATGACATCACATGCCGCATTGGTTGCAAGAGGTTGGGGTAAATGCTGTATTGTTGGTTGTGCTGATATTGAAATTCGCAGCGAAGGAAAAGTATTTCAGGCAAAGAATGGAGTAATCATAAAGGAAGGCGATTGTATTACTTTAAATGGTACAAAGGGATTGGTGTTTGAAGGCAGTATGCCATTGGTGGATATTGATATCGAAAAAAATCAATCGTATAAAGATCTGATGAAATTAGTAGATAAAGTAAAACAGATAGGCGTGAGGGCCAATGCTGAAACACCTGCTGATGCAATCACTGCAATGAAATTTGGAGCAGAAGGAATTGGTTTGTTTCGTACCGAACATATGTTTTATGGTGAAGGAAGTGAAGACCCCTTGTTTCAGCTTCGAAAAATGATTGTAAGTAAAACGGAAAAAGAAAGAATCAATGCATTGACTGATTTATTCAGGTATGTAAAAAAAGATGTAAAAGCCACTTTAGATGTAATGAAAGGTTTTCCGGTTACTATAAGGCTGCTTGATCCTCCGTTGCATGAATTTGTACCGCATGATAAAGAAAAATTGCAGCAGTTGGGTAAGGAACTCGGCATCAGTATGAGTGTATTGAGAAGAAGGGTATTAGCCTTGCATGAAAATAATCCCATGTTAGGTCATCGTGGAGTGCGCCTGGGTGTGAGTTATCCCGAAATAACTGAAATGCAGGTACGTGCTATTTTTGAAGCTACAGCTGAACTGATGAAACAGGGTAAAAAAGTATTACCTGAAATTATGGTGCCGGTTACCTGCTCAGTGAATGAATTAATTCATCAACGGAAAATTGTTGACCGGGTATATAAAGAGGTATGTGAAAAAATGAAGATGAAAAAGATCCCCTATCTCTATGGCACTATGATTGAAATTCCAAGAGCTGCATTAAAAGCGGCGCAAATGGCTGAAGCTGCCGATTTCTTCAGCTTTGGTACAAATGATCTTACCCAAATGAGTTTTGGATTCAGCCGTGATGATATTGGCGGATTTCTTCCCAAATACCTCGATGAAAAAATATTGATGGATGATCCATTTCAAACGATCGATCAGGAAGGTATAGGTGAACTTATCAAATTCGGTACAGAACGTGGACGTAAAACAAAACCAAAACTTAAAGTGGGTATTTGTGGCGAACATGGAGGCGATCCTGAAAGTGTAAAATTCTGTCACCGCATAGGCATGAACTATGTAAGCTGCTCAGCATTTCGTGTACCTATTGCAAGGTTGGCAGCAGCACAGGCGGCTATTGAAAGTCCCCGAAAAAAATAAATTCTTACAGGTTGATGATGATGATGAAGCGAAGGCCACAAAAATTTGTGGCCTTTTAGCTTTTTTTTTAATTCTTATTCAGGAAAACCTTTCTTATCAATATTTGGAATAATGCGTAACGCATTTTTATAATATACTTTCTTTAAAATATTATCGGGTAAACCCATGCCATACATGGCCCAGTAAGCATGATATTTTTTGTGATAGGGAAAATATTCATCCTCTGTTTCAAGCACACGAAAGTAAGTGGCATATTCTTCCGGCACCCAACTGTCTTTGCCGAATAAGATCCTGTCCTGGTACTTTGTAAAAAATGCCTTTGCCATTTTTGGCTGACGACCCAGTTCTGCAATCACAGCACCAAACTCCACCATTACATTGGGCATGGCATCAAGGATTGTACTCAGCTTATTGAGATCATTGGGATACCAACCAAAATGTGCAGCAATAAATGTAGTGTTACGATGTTTTTTGAAGAGGTTATGTTGTTCTGCAATTAATGTTTCAAAAGGCACAGGATTA
>JANMOR010000523.1:0-3283 GCA_031369435.1 Chitinophagaceae bacterium | reverse complement strand
ATTAATCCGCTCTTTAATTTTTCTATTTGTTCATCAATTTCTGCATCTTCAATTTTTCTGAATAATAACTCCGGTGCCCTTAATGTATAACCTACCCGCAGTAAATTTATTTTGCCTGCATTTTCCCAATCGAGCATTTTCTCCACCACTTTCATCATACCAATCATCTTCTTTGCAGTGTTAGGTAAAAATGGATTGATCAATATTGCAAGGTTTGCCGACAACTGTAAACACAGATGCATGGTATTATCAATACTCTTTTGAGCCCCCTCTAAATCTCCCCCCGTGGGGGAGACTTTTGCAGCCTCCAAATGTTTAGCTTTAATCCACGGTTCTTTTTTCTGCATGTATTGATTGCCTTTGCGGCTGAGATCAATTACTTCATATAACGCTTCACGGAATTTATATTCTTCCAGTAAGCTTTCAACTTTCTGCTTTGAACTTTCAATATCATTGATCACTTTCCGGTCGTCATCATCCAACAGTTCTGTATGCAGCTTTGGAACTTTACCTCCGCAGAGTTTATGCATTAACACCCACGTTCTATTTATGAAATTTCCGAAGATGCTGACCATTTCACTGTTCACAGCATCCTGGAAACCTTTCCATGTAAATTCACTATCCTTCGTTTCGGGAGCAATCTGTGTTAAATAATAACGCAGCATATCTACACATTGCCCGCCACCATTTTCTTTCATTACAAAATCGTTGATATAATCTCTCATCTCAAGTTTCCAGTTACGGCTGGTGCTCATCTTATCACCTTCGAGATTTAAAAATTCATTTGCAGGAACATTAGCAGGTAAAATATTTCCATGCAGCTTGAGCATAATAGGGAAGATGATGCAATTAAATACAATATTATCTTTCCCTACAAAGTGTACCAGTTTTGTTCCTTCATCATACCAGTACGGTTCCCACTCTTTTTGATGATCGATGGCCCATTGTTTGGTTGCGCTGATATAGCCAATGGGTGCATCGAACCAAACATATAAGACTTTACCAGCCCCCCCACCCCCCAAAGGGGGGATTTCAGCCACTGCTGATTCAGCTTTCCTTTTTGTTACAGCAGCAAGAATCTTATCAGCCACCTTTGCTCTTTCATTTATAACTTCTGTATTGTTGAATCGTATTACTTCGAATCCATGTTTATTTAGTTCTGCAGTTCTTTCTGCATCACTTATTTTATTTTCAGGAGTTTGATGTATTAACCCATCAACTTCAAGAATCAATTTGGCAGGTAAACAAATAAAATCTGCAATGTAATTTCCAATAATATGCTGCCTTCTGAATTTATACCCATCCAATTGTTTGCCACGCAATAATTCCCACAACGCAATCTCTGCATCAGTTGGATTACTCCTGTGTTCTTTCACAAACTCCTTCAGCAACCCATAAGTTACCGGGTCTGCTGTTAAATAATCATAAGCGTTATTCGAATTATCGGCGTCTAAAGTCCCTCTTTTGGAGGGATTTAGGGAGGCTGGAACTTTTATCCCCCATTCCAAATCTCTTGTTACTGCCCTAGATTGTAAGCCACCAACAATCCAGCTTCTGCATTGACCAACAACAGTTGAACGCCAATCATCTTTATGGTCCTTCAAAATCCATTCACGCAAAAATTCTTCGTGCCTGCCCAATGGCAAATACCAATGTGTTGTTTTTTTCTTGATGGGTGTTTTGCCGCTGAGTGTACTAACGGGGTTGATCAGCTCATCAGGGCTCAATGTGCGTCCGCAGTTTTCACACTGATCACCAAAAGCCCGGTCGCTGCCACAATTAGGACAGGTTCCTTTTATATACCGATCGGCCAGAAACGAATTGGCTTCTTCATCAAAGTATTGTTCAGTTTCTTTTGTTTCCAGTTCACCCCTGTCGTTCAGGTAAGTAAAAAATTCCTGCGCTGTTTCATGATGTAATGGAGAACTGGTACGGTGATAAATATCAAAGCTGATATTAAGATCTTCAAAATCTTCTTTCATTGCCTGGTGATACTTATCAATAATGGCCTGTGGAGTTGTTCCTTCTTTTGTAGCCTGGATAGGAATAGCCGTTCCATGTTCATCACTGCCGCAAACAAATACCACATCTCTTTTTTGTGCACGCAAATAACGTACATATATATCTGCAGGGATATAGGCACCTGCCAAATGCCCCACATGTTTTAACCCATTGGCATAAGGAAGTGCAGAAGTAATTAAATATCGTTTTGGTAAACTCATTTTTGGTAATCGTCTTTTGTATTTCTTTTCATCGCCTGTTGCGCAGCACTTGCAGATGCTTTAGGTCTGTATCCCGCCCAAAGCGTTGATACTTGTACGTTGGGAATTTCTATTGTGCAGATGCATGGCCAATGAGTTTGCAAAAGTACCATAAACAGCTGCATTACCCAAAATATCCACGTAAGCAGATTTTTTCAATTCCGGATAAAATAAACCCTCAGCATTTGCCAAGGGTTTCATTAAACTATTACCAAAAACAAACTTTATTTTTTCAACTCGCTGATCTCCACTTTTGGAACAAGTACATTATTACATTTTTCCACTATCAATTCTTTGGCCAGATTAAATGTTGCCGTTTGTTTAATGTTGAGTGATGAAGCCCCGATCTTAACTGTGTATTTCCCAGCTTCTGCAATCCATGAAGCGCTGCCGGTATTAAACGATGCAAGTTCTTTTGCTTCTATTACAAAGCTGATCGTTTGTTTTTGCCCCGGTTGCAGTAATGAAGTTTTTGCAAATGCTTTCAGTTCTTCATTAGGCTTATTCAATTTAACTGATGGTGCACTGAGATATAATTGAACAACTTCTTTACCCGCCACTTTACCAGTATTGGTAACATCAACAGTTACAGTTATTTTTCCATTGAAAGAAGTGGAGCTGAGTTTTACATTACTGTAACTGAAGTTTGTATAACTCAACCCATAACCAAATTCATAAGCAGGTTTTACTTTAAATGAATTGTAATAACGATAGCCAACAAAGATTCCTTCTTCATACACAACCTCAGCCGGAATTGCTTTCATACCAAACATTCCGGTATTAGTAGCCTTTTCAGGAAATTCTTTCCCAGGGAAATTTTTAGCTGTTATATCATCCTCATACTTCACTGGAAAAGTAGAAGTGAGTTTACCGGATGGATTTATTTTGCCGCTTAAGATATCTGCTACAGCATTGCCGGCTTCTAATCCCGGTTGCCATGCAAGAAGAATTGCATCCACTTTATCTCTCCAGCTGGCCACTTCAATTACACCACCTGCATTAATAATCACTACTACTTTTTT
>JANMOR010000480.1:0-5284 GCA_031369435.1 Chitinophagaceae bacterium | reverse complement strand
ATTAATGAGTGCTTTTCCTTTTCTGGATTCGTACCATTTGCCAATATGTTCGATGCCCCATTCCAACTCCAATGCAGTAGTAATGCCATCATGTAATTGGTATTCCTGCTCCACATTGCTGCGGCCATGTACATGCAAATCAATAAAGCCCGGGGTAACTACCAGTCCGGTTACATTGATCGTTTCCTTGCCTTTTAGTGGGTGTGATGAAATTTGTGCAATGCGGTTATTGATGATGCCTACATTTCGTATGGCATCCAGTTTTGTTTCGGGGTCAATGACACGGCCACCAGATAAAACAATATCATACTCAATGGTTGATTGTGCAGTTACTTTGCTGCAAAAGCAAATTGTTACTGCAAATAGCAAAGCAATTAATGTGAAAAGTTTATTTATCATTTTTATTTTTTTGCAAATAGTTTCTAAGTCAGGTTTGTGTCTACACGAACCAAGCGTATATCATTTAGTGAGTTTAGGCCCAACAATCTCCATGTCATGTTCTTTAAATTGTTGCTCAAGCGTTTTTCCTTCCGTGTACGCTGGATTTTTTCTGTTGTAAAAAAACTCTTCCATTTTGCCCGCAGGCTGGTAGGTAAGAATCATTTGGTGAGGACCTTTTCCAATTGTAAGGAAACAGTGAGGAATATTTCTTGGTGCAAAAACAGTGTCGCCTTTTTTAAGATTAAACACCTGATCCCCAATTTTTACTCGGTAATTTCCTTTTGTGATAAAGAATACTTCATCCTGATTAGGATGAATATGTAAAGGCGGGCCAACATCTACGGGGGTCATTCTCCTCTACAACATATAATTCATTGTTAGTGTCTTTCCCTGAAACTTTACACTTCAAATTTTTTTCCTTTCCAAAAATCGTGTCCTCATTCCATCGGTCTTTACCAGCCTCAACTTTAAATCCTCCTTTTAGTAATTTAATTTTCTCCTGAGCTTTTGCAATAAAAGGAGTAATAGATGCTATCGGTACTACCGAAAGAAACATCTGAATTAATTTTCGTCTTTGCATATTTCGTCAAATTTTAATTTCAAAATGCGGTGGACTTGCTGCTTCACTGCACGGTATTATCTGCGTTTAAATTATCTTAGTATATATCACTCTTTATAATTTAAAAACTTTGCTGCATTATTATAGAATATATTTTCTTTATCCTGTTTAGTAAGAAAGCTGAGACTATTCAGAAACCTGATTGATTTTTCAATAGCATAAGGCCATATCATTTGGTCTGAGCCAAACATTACCCTGTTTAAATAGCCTGCGTGTTTCGCATTTTTTAAAAATTCTGTAACTGTCCGTTGGGTGTTAGGTTCTACCCAGAGCATTACGGCTATATCCGTATATAATTGCGGATAATAGGCCATGAGGCGCAAAGCGTGTTCATGCCAATCTTCTCCACCGTTATGCATCAAATAAATTCTCAGTTTGGGATATCTTACCAACACATCTTCTATCAAATAAGGGTCGCCTAATTTCAGCCTTGCTTTAGGAGACCACGAATAAGTTCCACCGGGGTCGCCACCACCTGTATGCACTGCTACGGGTATATCATACTTTTCGCAAATGCGCAGGTAAGGCTGCCAGATAGAATCGCTTAAAGTAGTGCCCTGATAATAGGCTCCGATTTCTCCAAACACTTCAATCTTCTTGTCTTTTATCATTTGCTCGAACTTCACACTGTCCATACCATAGTCGTTTGGAGAAAAAATCAGAATCCCTCTGATGACACGATGGTTACTATCTGCTACAGCCCAATTTTCAACACTTTCAGGGTTGCCGCTTACCATAGCTTTTACAACATTCCATTTTTTAAACGCAGCGAAAGTTGCTTTGCGATGCGACACTGCATCCCGGGAACCTTTATTACCATAATAATCACTTGCCGGTTCCCGTTCACCAAAGTCACTATTGCTGTACGAGTGAATGTGCATATCTATTATCCGTGTTTGGGACTGTCCAACTGAGGTTAAAATAAGTAAGGAAGCCAGGATTATCATGTAACGATTCATGTAGTAGATTTTACAATTATGAAAATGAAATTGAATTATTGATTATACTTTAAAAATTTTGTACCGGTATAGGTTTTATCCGCTGTTCGCTCAACAACCGCTTTTACATTTCCGTCTTTCTGTAACTCAAACATTACTTTGGGGTAACCGATGCCGCCAACAAATGTATTATTGCCTGTATATTTCAAACTTGCCCTGAGCTGCCCGTTTTGTTTCATAAACAGCAAATCATCATTTTTTGTAAATTCAAGAATGATGTTTTCATCCATTTGATAAAACCCTGTGATCTTATCATACACTTTTTTATCAAGAGGAATCTCCTTACTCATTATCACATTAAAAACAATTTCGCTTTCTCCTGATTTACTCTTTGCTATATCTAATCTCCTATTTACAGCTTGTGGAGAAGATGCCCATTTGTCTGTGTCAACATACTTTCCATCCTTAAAATAAAGTTGGGTGATTAAGTCCTGCTGATCGGGTACAGACACCCGCATATGTATATGCGCAGGCCGCCACGATGCTTCATCATTCGGGTCGGCTTTATAAGGAACAGGCAAAATAGATTTGAACTCATATTTTCCATCTGCTTTTGTTTTTTGTGCACCACGATAGTTGTAGTCGTCAGAAGCATTATCATAGGTTTCATGTTCATCACATTGCCATATTTCAACGAATGCATTGTTGATGGGCGTTTTTCCATCGTCTTTAAAAATGATCCCTTTTAACACAACAGGAATTCCTTTAGAACCGGGTAATCTTAAATTGCTTCGCAGTGGTGCACCGGGCCGGTAAAAAGGCCCAAGAATATCAGTGGTAGTTTGGTTCTCGCCTTCAAAATTTTTTCCATTCCAGTTTAAACCTCCGAATGCACTAATACTGATCACTGTGAGTGATGAATTTTTTAGAAATGTTCTGCGTTGCATAATGATTGATTTTAGTTGGTTAAGATTAGTTATTCCACCCGCATAAGTACCCTTCTTGTTTTTATGTTATCACCTATAATTGCCGTATCTCCTTTTAGTTGAATTTGCCGTGGCTGCTCAGTATCAGAGTACCAGGGTATTGTGCCTCCCTTTACATGGTGTATCACTCTTCCTTTTTCCGGCTCCATTGTATAAGTGCCAAAGTAGCCGAATGAATTTGTATTGAAAAAGTCATATAAATTCACACTGTATTTTTTGGCTTCTTCTTCAGAAATTTTGATTGGATGTTCGTTTGAGATATTGATACTTAGAATACCTCCCACAGTATAAATAAAATATCCTTTTGGATTTTTTCCGTAGCGATGCACCCAAGTATTGATAGTTGAATCCAAATCGGCAAACTCAACCAAACGCCATGTGCCGGCAATACCTTTTTCCTTTGATGTTTGTGCATTTACTGTTGCTGAAAGAAACAGAGCAATGTACAGGAGAAATACTTTTTGCATATTTCTAAAATACTTTTTGTTTTTGATAGCAGGTATTTTGCGTCAGCTGATTTGGTTACAACCCCAACATCAACAGTATTGAAAAACCGGGAGACATAAATCCCCCGGTTTAATGATGTTGATTCTTATTTTTCTTTTGCATCATCATTACTGATATCTCTGATGCATACATATTTGCCATCACGTTTCACCCAAATGGCCATATACTTTCCGTTATAGGTTACCTTACCGGTAGAGTCTTTCCTGGTTATTTTGCCTACTTCTGTTACGGTGTTTTCATCGCCAAACACATCTAACACATCATAAGCAACGGTAGTGCCTTTTACTCTTTTTGTCATTCCTGCTTCAATATCCTTTTGTATGGCGTCTTTGCCGCTAATCATAGGATTGTTGTTAGATAATGTTACAGCATCATCTGCATAAAAGGCGGCGAGTGCTTTTGCATCACCGGCATTATCAGCAACGGCCCATGCGGTTTCTAAAGCTTGAATTTCTGTTTTTACTTTGTTCATATCCGCTGCGGCAGGTGCAGTTGCTTCTGCGGGTTTGGTTTCAGTTGTATTGCAACCAATCATCAGTACTGCAAACAATAAACAACAAGAGGCAAGCAGAACGTTTTTCTTATTCATAATTATAGTTTTTATTTTGCCTACTCTAATCGGTTTTCGGCTACCCCGTTATTAAACAAGTTGTATTGTTTTAAGAAAAAGGGTACCACGAATACGTTAAGCAATTACTTCATTTCAACTGATTCTATAATCAACCGAATCACATCTGCAATTTTACTGTCATCCATCCAACGTGTAACAACTACGAGATCATGTTCCTTATCAACGATAATATAGTTACCTCCAAAACCTGCAGCATAATACACTTTGGGAGAAATGCCTTTCCATCCCTGATCCGTATTTAACCACCACAGGTAACCATAATTTTTATTAGCAACAGAAGATTGTTGAACAGCATTGACCCATTTTTCCGAAATCAGTTGTTGATTTTTCCATTTACCATTTCTTAAAAACAGTAAACCAAACCTTGCATGATCATATGTATTAATGAAGATGCCACCACCATGATGACCACCACCGCTAACCGATTGCATCGTAAGGCCATCCATATTTACAAATGAGTTTTCATAACCAAACCAACGCCAGGTAGTAGAGGCACCAATAGGATCCATGATCTTTTCTTTCAATACAACAGGTAATGGTTTGCGCCAAACCTGTAATAAAGAATAAGCCAGCAGATTTACACGTACATCATTGTATTCATAATTCGTCCCAGGTTCAAAAAATTTACGGTTCTTCCAATCATCAATGCCACCTTCTTTTGGCGGACGATCGGTCCAATCATGCAAACCAAATAAACTGCCACTCCAATCAGATGATTGTGTGAGTAAATGATCCCAGGTAACTTTTGAATTATGTGCTCCTTCAAAATATTCATCCCATACATATTGATTCACTTTGTCATTTACAGTTTTGATCAATCCCTGATCAACGGCTAAACCTGCAACGGTAGAGAGATAACTCTTGGTTACACTAAATGTCATATCAACCCGGTTTACATCACCCCACTGTGCAACGATGTATCCGTTCTTAATAATAAGCCCGGCAGGTCCTCCTCTTTCTTTCATGGGACCAATCATTTTATAACCCGGCTCTCTTGAGTAAGATTTCATATTGGCTATTCGCAGATCCCGTTCAACTTTATTTTCACTTTTCAATGCAACAGAAACGGCACTGTCGAGCAGCACCTTATTCATCTTCAGCTCTTCAGGTTTTTTTATTTGCCAGTCAGTATCGGGAAAATAAAGCTGTTGCGCATCAACAG
>JANMOR010000457.1:0-2751 GCA_031369435.1 Chitinophagaceae bacterium | reverse complement strand
CTTAATGCTTTTTTTGTCTGTTGCATGAACAAGAAGCTCATAAAGTGTTAGAGAAAGTAATTCCTCCTTACTATATTCCAGCAATTTATACGAAGCTTCATTAACATCTACAAACAACAGGTTGTCATCTGCTATAAACAACGTGTCTTTTGACTTTTCAAATATATTCCTGAACTTACTTTCACTGGTTCTGAGTGCTTTTAAATAAGTTGCCCGTTCAAGTGAATACCGGATACATCTTTCAAGCTTTTCTGCACTCAGTTCGCCTTTTACCAGGTAATCTACAGCCCCTGATTCCATGGCTTTCCTGTCAACTAACCGGTTGCCGTTTCCTGTGAGTAAAATAAACGGTTCTTCGCAATTATTTTCAATTGATTCACTAATAAGCTCAACTCCTGTTTTGGCGCCTAACACATAATCGATGAAGTATAAATCGTAAACACCTTCACAAATTTTATTGGCAGCATCACTGTATGAATTGCACCAATCTATTACAAATTTTTGCTCTTCAATTTGATTGATATATTCGCTAATGATAAAATAATCGTCTTCATCATCATCTACAATCAAAATCCGAATGGGAGATACTTTCATGATTTTTGCCTGGCAGTTTAATGATTTACATTGGTAAAGAAACAATAAATGTAGAACCCTCTTTTTCATTGCTTAGTGCCGAAATAAAGCCCTGGTGTTTTTCTACAATTTGTTTACATAAAGCTAACCCGATTCCCGTACCCTGGTATTCGCTGTTGCCATGCAAACGCACAAACATATCAAATATCTGTTCTGCATATTTCTGGTCAAAGCCAATGCCGTTATCTTTTACATAGATTCTGCAAAAACGTTTTTTTCTGATAACTCCATTTATGTCGTTGGCCTCTGCTGCGTCAGGTTCGCCATAAATTTCTATTACGGGGTCCACTTCTTTTTTACTGTATTTCAGGGCATTTCCTATTAAATTAAAAAACAAGGGACGTATAAGGCCGGGGTTTACTTCTAATGAGGGGAGTGTTTTGATCTTTACCTTCGCCTTCCTTTCCTGAATCATCGTTTCCATATCTGTAAGTACCTCGCCAACTAAAACATTAAGATCGGTATCTACAAAACGATTTTTATCATTCGATAACTGTGAAAACTCAAGGATATCTTTCACCAATGTTTGCATCCGTTCTGCAGCTTTTTGAATTCTGTTGATATACCGAACTGCATCATCGTTAAAGATGTCTTTATACTTCGAATATAAAAGATCTGTAAAAGTGCGGATTTTACGAAGCGGTTCCTGTAAGTCGTGTGATGACATAAATGCAAACCGGTCAAGGTCTTTATTGGCCGCCTCCAAACGATCAATATTTTCAACCAGCTTTCGGTTCAGTTCAATAACCTGCTGTTCTGATGCCTTTCTTTCCTTGATTTCATTTTCCAGGTTTTTATTAATTGTAATTAATTTTTGTTCCTGTGCAATCAACTGATGGTTCTTTGTATAGAGATCAACATAAACCGCAACCTTAGCCCTTAATAATTCAGGGTTAACGGGTTTGTAAATATAATCAACGGCACCTGTACTGTAACCTTTAAACATGTGCTCTTCCCCCAAATTATTAGCGGTTATAAAAACAATGGGGATATGTTTCAATTTTTCTCTCTCATAAATTAACTGCGCCGTTTCAAACCCGTTTAAGTTCGGCATTTTCACATCCATCAGGATCAATGCAAAATCAAACTCTGTTAATAATATTTTCAATGCCTGCCTTCCTGAATCTGCTTTCACTAATTCATACCCATCTTTTTCAAGGATCGTTTCCATTGAAAACAAATTATCTTGTCTGTCATCAACCAAAAGGATCTTTTTTTTCATGTGTATTATTTATAAAACCAGATACGCATTAACGAAAGCAACTGATCAATTTTTAAAGGCTTGGTAATATAATCTGAAGCACCGGCTTCTATACATTTTTGACGATCACCTTTCATGGCTTTGGCTGTAACGGCAATAATGGGCAAAGAGCTGTTTTTATGTTCCCTCCTTATTTTTTGCGTTGTTTCATAACCATCCATTTCGGGCATCATAATATCCATGAGCACCATATCAATTACAGGGCTATCGTTATTGATAATTTCAATGGCTTCTTTACCGCTTTCTGCTGTAATGGCATTGATACTCAGCCTTTCAAATACGGTGGTTAACGCAAACAAATTCCTTACATCATCATCCACTACCAATATATTCTTACCGGTTAGAATATCATTCTTCACCCGTATGTTTTCAATGATCCTTTGTTTTTCAGGAGGGAGCTCCTTGTGATTAAGGTGTAGGTGTACGATGACTTCCTCCAGTAAATTTTCAAGAGAGTTCACTCCTTTTAATAAAACCGTATTGGATGTGCGATGAATATGACTGAGCTCGGTTTTATTAAAATCTTTGGCTGAGTAGATAATGACCGGGGTAATTTTATCTTTCACCTCTCCTACTTTATTAACCAAATCAATACCCGACATGTCAGGAAGGGTAAAATCAAGAATAATACAATCAAAATCTTTATTGGTTATCTGCTGAATAGCTTTCTTACCCGTTGTTGCAATGGTTACATTTACATTGCTAAACGAAATCATTTTTGCAATTTGGGAAGAGTCAATTTCATTATCTTCTACCAGCAGTATTTTTTTAACGGCATTGTTGCTTACAGAAAGTATATCCTCAAAAAGTTCGTTAATTGATTCATTATCTAACGGCTTTAACAAAAAGCTTCTTGC
>JANMOR010000454.1:0-7070 GCA_031369435.1 Chitinophagaceae bacterium | reverse complement strand
AATGGGCTCACGGTATAATTCAAACACACTGTCAACACCGGAATAAAACAAACTATCTGCCACTGCCTGTAATGAATCAGTAAAAATCCGCACATGTCTGAAAGCCGTAATAAACCGCATGGTATCTGTTTCAGATTTGGGTCGTTTCTTTACAATTACAGAATCAGGTTTTGCAATACTGTCTTTCTTTACAAGTTGTGTGGAGTCTTGTGTTACTTGCAAATCAGGTTTTTTCTTTGAACCAACCGGTGGCTTTTTAATTGCAACCGTATCATTCTTTGTCACATTTGATTCTTTGCTGATCACCGGTGGTATAACAGCTGCAACAGTTACCGTATCTTTTTTAGTAATGTTGATACTGTCTTTCATTACAACTGCATTGGAATCTTTTTTTGTTGTTCTTAGAGTATCCGTTTGTAACAATGAATCAACTTTTATTACAGCAGTACTTTTTACTGTATCAAATGCCTTGATAAAACCGCCTTTCATTGTTGCAAGATCTTTTACAAGGCCGGAGTAAATCGTATCTGCAGCAATGTAAATGGAATCGTTCTCCTGCACCACCACCATCACCGGCTTTTCAGTTGCCAGGAAGTTTTTTGATTCCTTATTAAAAAATACACGGTTACTGAATAACAGAAATCCCTGCGCAGTGTCTTTGTATTGTACATTCCCTTTTGCTTCACCAAAACCTGTTTTGTCATCGATAAACATATCTTCAGCAACCATGGTAGAGGTGCTGTCTTTGATCAATGACCGCCCACCCAGTTTTGCTTTCTTCAACTTCAAATCATAATAACCCTCACGGGTGTTGATGATTGACTTTCCGGTTTTAATAGTAGTTGGTGCAATAAATGTTGCAACCTGGCTGGTTGTATTATATAATAAAGAATCGCTGGCCAGTGCCACTTCAGGATCGCTCATTTTAACATCACCAATAAAATAGATATCTTTTATATCAGCATAATAATATCCCGACTTACTGTACAAAGTAGTTTGTTTACTTTCAATTCTTCCGCCATTGCGGTAAGTACCTACTTTGCCATTCATATCGTAATCCATCTCATCGGTGTACAAAGTGCTATTGCCATCGCTGAGTCTTACTTTATCACGAAAGGTTGCTAATTTTTTTGTTCCGTCATATTGCAGGTATTGCGAATAGATGTTGATAGAGTCGGCATCATTGATATGCACATTGCCATAAGCCTGCATAAAATTCGAACGTTCATTATAAACCACACTGTCGGCTGTGAAAATAGTAATGCCCTGTTTGATCTTTACATTCCCTTTTAAGATCTGCAGTTGAGTGGATGAATCAACAGTTCTGAAGAAAAACTGATCAGCATTCAATATTTCAACTACTCTTACCGTATCACTTGTTTGCGAGGGGCGGGGAGGAGGAGTTTTCTTTTGTGCATGCAAGGCTCCGTAGCACACAATAAACAAACACAGCAATCCAATGCGTTGCACGTTGAAATTATTTTTGATTATTTATGCTGTCGGCCAACGGTGCTTTAAGCGGTTCACTTTTATCTTTCTTTCCAAATACAGAGAAACTGATATACCGTTTCGGGTGCAGTTTTAAATCATCAATTAAAATGTTGAGGCTCCTGCTGGTGTTTTGCAGATTGTTATAAAGCCGTGGATCGTTGATGAGCATGCCCAGTGTACCATTGCCTGTATTTGCTTTTTGTATGATACCCTGCAACTGTGCAATGGTATTATTCAATTTGGTAACTGTTTCTTTAATTTCAATTTCAGATAATTTCTGCGAAGTATTCTTGAGGTTCTCTACCGTCGTATTGATCTTGTCGTTGTTTTGATTGAGATTAGTTGTAAAGGTTTCAACATTGTTTAATGTTTTTGCCAAAGCCCCATCTTTTGTATTCAATAAAACAGAAAGATCGTTTGATGATGTTTTCAGGTTTGCTATCACTGCTTTCAAATTGGCTTTCGTGCCTTCATCAAACACACTGTTGAGGCTGCTCAATACTAATTTCAATGAATCTACAGCCTGTTTGATATTGGCCATCACAGGATCAACACTGTTCATCACTTTAGCGAGTATATCAGGATTGCTGCTGCTTAAAAGTGTATCACCCTTTGCAATAAAACTTGTTGCGTTGCCGGGTAGTATGCTGATGGAAGGGTTACCTGTTAAACTGCTGTTGATGATGGCAACTGAATTTTTGGGGATGTTTACATCTTCTATCATTGTAATGGTTACAATTACTTCGCTTACATCTTTATCAAAATTTTCAATCTTGTACACATTCCCAATCCTGAATCCTTTGATCTTTACCAGGTTTGAAATTTCAAGTGCACCCACATCGGGGAAACGGGCGTAGATAACATTTGATTTTTTGAGCAGGCTTTTACCTTTTAAAAAATTAAAGCCCAATACCAATAAGGTAACGGCAATAACTGTGAGGGCGCCTACTTTGGTCTCGTTTGAAACTTTCATCTGATCGTAATGGGTTTTTCACTGAAGCAATGAATTGAGTGCTCAGTACAGGTCAAAAATAAGAAATGTTTACCCGATGCAAAGAAGTTACACCGAAACGCATGTTAAAATACTCATTTTACAGTTAACGGGGGCCGTTATTGCCGTTTTGAACAGTAGGCCCTTTATCCACCAGCTCTTTATATCGTTTGATGGATCGGGTAATGCTTTCAGCCATTTGCTGCTGACCTTCAGCACTTATTAGAAATTCTTCTTCGGGCCGGTGCGAAAGAAATCCCAACTCAATTAATATACTGGGCATGGCAGTGGCCTGTAAAACCCAAATGCCTTTTTGCCTTTGTTTTACCCCACGGCTGAAACGACCAATATTGACAAACTCTTCTTCAACAATAGATGCAAGTTTTACACTGTTTGAAAAGAATTGCTTGGTCCAGAGTGCTACCTGCTGTTTAACAACAGGGTCATTAATATTTACATTAATAGTGCTGTCGTCTTTTTCATGTTGAAATACATCGCCATTTTCCATGATGATGTCTTCTTTATCATCTGTTTTATGTGAAGCAAATACATAGGTTTCTGTACCATGTGCAGGGTTGGGATGATAATATGTTTTGTAGATGGGAACCTGTCTTGTTTTCTTTATTTTTTTTCTCTTTTTGCCTTTGCCTGAATAAACATAATAGGTTTCTGTTCTTGAACCTTCTCTTCTTACTTCCCTTAGTTTAGGAACAAAGTTGCAGTGAATGGAAACAAAGAGATCGCCTTTATGACTGTTGGCGTATTCAGCTCTTGCTTTATTCTCAACAAAATATTCACTGGGTCTTGATTCAAGAATAGTTACATCGGGGAGTTCCTTCTTTAATTGTTCTACTATTCGTTTGGTTACTTCATAAGAAATCTGGTCTTCTGATATTTCTGATCCGAATGCTCCATGTCTTGCACCAATTGTTCCCCTGAAGCCGTGACCGGCATCAACTACAATAGTTCTTACCCTGGCAACTGCTTTGGAGGGCTGCGATTTTTGGGTGAATGATAATACAACAAGACTTATCATCAGGAGGCATGCAATACCGAATAACCAGTTTTTGTTCATGTAGAAAATCTTTTGAGTTAGTAATTCTCAATAACATTCACAGTTCATTAATGCAATTGTGGCTATTTTTGTCGCAACTGCACTATGTATAAGCGTTGTAAAGTTAATTATAAATCTGTATTGATTGCTGCCTTTGCGGCAATCCTGCTCTATGGTATAACGGTACGGGGTAGTGCTGCATTACACAGTGGCACTTCTTTTTTTAGCCCTTTAACATTTTTGCTAAACGATACAACGCCTGTTCCTGTTCAAAAAAAGCCAATACGACAAAAGACATTAACCGCAAAAACAGACAGCGTTATAGTGCAGCCAAAAGATATGTTAAATGATTCCATTCCATCAAAAAAAGATTCATTGAACAGGGTTGATACAATTAAAAGAAACGATTCAACAATTCAGCGTATTGATACATTCGATTTAAAGATCTCCAAAGATTCGATTGATGCACCCGTTGAATTTGAAGCAGAAGATTCAATGGTGATTGATATTCCGGGGCAGAAGGTTTATCTCTACAACAAAGCATCGGTGAAGTTTAAAGACATCAAACTCGAAGCTGCTATCATCCGTTTAGATCAGCCAACACAAATTCTTACTGCTTATTCCATCAGGGATTCAGCCAACATGCCCATTGGTGTGCCTGCTTTTACACAAGGCGAAAGTGCTTTTACATCTGATACCATCCGCTATAATTTTAAAACACAACGGGGCTTAACCATTGGCACCTACACACAGGAAGAAGGGTTATTTATTTATGGAGAAAAAGTAAAACGTATCAGCCCTACAATTTTCTTTGCAGAGAAAGCAAGATTTAGTTCCTGTAATTATGATACGCCGCACTTTGCTTTCAAAGCAAATAAAGTAAAATTCATCAGTGGGAAAATGGCGGTAACCGGATTAATCCGTCCTGAGTTTGAAGGTGTACCCATTCCAGTTGGTTTACCTTTTTCAATATTTCCAATGAAACAGGGACGTCGTACAGGGTTGTTACCACCTACACCTGTGGCCAACGAACAACTGGGTTTTGGCCTGGAAGGCTTGGGTTATTATAAAACCTTTGGTGAATACTGGGATGCCAGCATCCGTGCTAATATTTATTCTTACGGTTCGTATAATATTTTCCTTTCCCCTTCATACCGTAAGCGTTACCGTTATAGTGGTGCGTTTAACTTAAGTTATATGAACAATAAGTTTGGGTTTAAAGGAGATCCTGATTATGTACCACCATCCCGAAACTTTGCTGTTCAATGGAATCATAGTGTTGATGGCAAAGCCAGGCCAGGACAAACCTTCAGCGCCAGTGTAAATATTGCAACCAGTTTGTTCAATAAATTTTTTCCAAACAATGCACAGCAAAACTTTAACAACCAGTTAAACTCTTCCATTGCTTACCAAAGAACATGGCAGGGAAAACCTTTTAATCTTACAGCGAGTGCCAACCATTCTCAAAATACATTAAGCCGTTTGTTTAATGTTAATTTGCCCGATGTTGGTTTTACAGTCAACACATTGTATCCATTTCAGAAAAAAGAATTTGTAGGTACACCCAAGTGGTACGAAAAATTAGGTGTTTCTTATACCGGGAGTTTCCGTAACCAGTTTTCTTTCTATGATAGTGCTTTTAGTTTTAAACAACTCATTGATACCTTTCAATGGGGTGCCAGGCATAGCGTTCCCATCCAGTTATCTCTGCCACCACTTGGTCCTTTGCAGGTGGGCCCGGCCATCAGTTACGATGAAACATGGTATGCACAACAGTTTACTAGGGTATGGAACCCTGTAACAAAAAAAGTTGATACAGTTATAAACAAAGGTTTCTACAGTGGTAGGCAAATGAGTTTTGGATTAAACTTCAGTACGGCTTTATTCGGTACGCTCAATTTTAAAAAGAACAAAGGAGTACAGGCCATACGTCATGTCATTCGTCCAACAATTGGTATGAGTTACCGGCCCGATCTGGCAAAAGATCAATGGTATACTGCTCAGATTGATTCATTGGGTACACAATACCGTTTTAATAAATATGATGGTTCTTTATATGGTGGTTTATCTGAAGGTAAATCGGGATTTGTAAGTTTTACGTTAGATAATAACCTGGAACTGAAAATGCGTGATAAAAAAGATACCAGTGCAGAAGCAAGCAAAAAAGTAAGATTGATTGATGGGTTTGGTTTAAGCACGGGTTATAATTTATTGGCCGATTCATTTGCATTAAGCGATTTTAATTTATACCTGCGCAGTAATTTGTTTGATAAGATCAGTTTAACGGCAGGGGCAAATATTACACCTTACCAGTTAGATCCTAAAACAGGGTTCAGAAGAAATGTATACACCTGGCAAGGAGCAGGACAAAAATTTTCTTTAGGACGTTTCACCAGCGGTTTTATTTCAGTAAACACACAGTTTAAAAGCAAACCAAAGGATGAAAAGAAACAGAAAGAAAAAGAAGCTTACATGAAAGATCAACGCAATAATGGTGAGCTTGCAAGGGAAATGAATGCCGTTCAAAATAATCCTGATGAGTTTGCCGATTTTAATATTCCCTGGAGCCTCAACCTTGCATATTCTTTACAACTTAACCGGCAGTTGAAAAGAGATTACTCAGGATTTGAAACCATCCTTACACAGAGTATTAATTTCAATGGTGATTTTAATTTAACGGAGAAATGGAAAGTACAGGCCAGCGGTACATTTGATATTCAAACCAAAAAACTACAATATTTAACCACTTCCATTTCAAGGGATCTGCATTGCTGGCAATTAGCAATCAATGTTACACCTATTGGTATTTATCGTTCGTTTAATGTTACCATTAATCCAAAATCGGGTTTGTTGAGAGATCTGCGTATCAACAGAACAAGGTTCTTCTATAATTTACCGCAGTAATAAATAAGACTTAGCTATTTCTGAACTTGAGTTATTGCCTGTTTTTTTCTTCTATATAGTTCCACATCAACCCAAACACTTTTTCCTTTAATGCTTTTACATCCTGCATTGTAATATCTTTTGTTTCAACAGGGTCAAGAAAATGCATTTCAATTTTAGATGGCCAGAAATAAAACATTTTATGCTGCGGCAATACTTTTTTAGTATTGAATAAAACGGCGGGGATAATAGCTTTCTTTGTTTCAATAGCTAAACGAAAAGCGCCATCTTTAAATTCTTTCAACGGCTGGTTGGTTTTATTGCGGGTGCCTTCAGGATAAATACACATGTGCAAACCCATGTCCAATACACGTTTCATGTAGGTATAACTTTTTAACCTGCTTTCTTCACTTTTCCTGTCAACCAGTACACTCCCTCTTTTATAAATCATACCAAAGAGAGGGATCTTAGACATTTCTATTTTAGAAATAGTTTTATTGCCGCCGGGAACTCCTGGCGCAGAAACCGGTGCATCCATGTAGGAATTATGATTGAAAACCACGATGTAGTTCTCCTCTTTTTTAAATTTTTCTTTTCCTTTTATAATTAATCGGATTCCTGCTATTGGTAACCACACTGCCATCCATATTC
>JANMOR010000433.1:0-5134 GCA_031369435.1 Chitinophagaceae bacterium | reverse complement strand
AACGAGTAACTCTGGCGGATGCAGGGATACTGATGAAGTAACTGTTACTTCATTACTACCCGATACTACCTTGCGCTTTGCAGGAAAACAACTTTTCTGTAACACATCCGGAGATAGTGCTGTATTGTACTCAGCAAATGGAGTTATTACACAATGGTATAAAAACGGCACTGCCATTGCAGGAGCTGTAAGTAACCGGTACAAAGTAACAGGTTCGGGTACCTACCATGCTTCAGTTAAAAGTATAACCGGTTGTGCAGTGCTTACACGTTCTGTTAAAGTAACGATTGAAGAAGAAAGAAAAGCAGAACGTTATCCCATACGTTATGCATTAGCCGATCAGTTTATTCGGCTCAATGCACGCAGCTTTGCCGATACTGTTTTGTGGCGCCCGCCCATTCATTTAAATGATGCGTTTATTTTTACACCCGATTTTAAAACTAATAGATTAGGATCGTTTCTTTATACGATTCGGCTTGCCGGCATAGCGGGTTGTGTAACGGTTGATACGCAGCTGGTGAAAGTAATTGCAAAAGTAGAAGTGTTTTTACCCAATGCATTTACACCAAATAATGATCGTTTAAACGATGTGTTTACACCTGTAATCATTGGTATAGAGCAGATACAGCTTTTTAAAATTTATAACCGAATGGGTGGAGAAATTTATTCCTGGAGTGCTGAACGGCCCGGTTGGGATGGTACGTATAAAAATGTATTGCAAAATCCGGGTACTTATGTTTGGCAATTTCGTGGCATTGGTATTGATGGATCCGTTTATTACCGAAAAGGATTTGTTGTGCTCATCCGCTAATGTTGCTGCAAAGAATTGAAGGTTTATTTTAGCAGAAAGAAACCCGCATGCAGTTTAATCATTTTTTCCAGAGTATAAATTCATCTTCATCTCCACCTGCAAACAGCAGTGTTTATCTGCAGGCCATGTGGTACGATGCAAAGGGACAGTGGGAAACAGCACATGCATTGGTAGATCATTTAACCGATACTACTGCCTGTTGGGTGCATGCATATCTGCATCGCAAAGAAGGCGATATCGGTAACGCCGATTATTGGTACCGGCGTGCAGGAAAAACAAGATCGTCTTTTTCATTACAGGAAGAATGGACGATGCTGGTACAGGCATTGTTGGAATGATATTGCAGTTACTGTTTGTTTTGGTATTCTGTAACAGCTATTACCTTTTGAAAACGGCTTCTTTACTTATACTGCTGCATATTGCTGCCGCAAAGCATTACAGTTGTATAACAAGCGAACAACTATCTTTAGCACACAAACAAAGGGCTGCAATGAACCATAAGGATTGAAATGCCTGCCATTAAAACCTGCTGTAATGAAAAAAATAAAACTATTTTTTATCGCTATGTGGTCAATTATAAAACAATCTTTCTCCGACTTTATTGATAACAGAGTTTTAAAGCTGAGTGCAGCGCTTGCCTTTTATACCATCTTCTCTTTGCCTGCCATGCTCATCATCATTATATCGGTGAGCGATATATTTTGGGGGCGAGAAGCGATTGAAGGCACATTGTACAACCAGATTTCCGGGTTTGTAGGAAAAGATGCTGCTATCCAAATTCAGCAAACGATCCGTAATGCAGCTTTATCATATGAAAGTAAGTTTGCAACCATGGTTGGCCTTGTTACATTGCTCATTGGGGCCACAAGTGTGTTTAGTGAAATACAAGACTCAATCAATCATATCTGGAAATTAAAAACAAAGCCTTACAAAGGAAAGGGCTATCTCCGTTTAATCGTAAACAGGCTGCTCTCTTTTTCAGTGGTTGTAGGTTTGGGTTTTATTTTATTGGTATCGCTTGTATTAAATGGATTAATGGATTTGCTGCTGAACAGGTTAACCATTCTGTTTCCTGCAATCACAGTCATCATGGTGTATGTATTTAATGTAGTGCTCACATTTGGTATTACTGCATTATTGTTTGGTATGATCTTTAAAGTACTGCCCGATGCAAAAATTGAATGGAAGCATGTACGCATTGGAGCGTTTACTACAGCAGTGTTGTTTATGTTTGGCAAATTTCTTATTGGGTTTTATTTGGGACAAAGCCAGCTTTCAACAACGTATGGTACTGCAGGTTCTGCCATTGTTTTATTGTTATGGGTATATTATTCTGCAATGATTTTATACTTTGGGGCCGTGTTTACACATGTGTATGCAGCACATCGGGGATCAAGAATATATCCCAACAAATATGCTGTATGGGTGCAGGAAATAGAAGTGGAATCAGACAAGTCTATTGAGCATCAGCCCGATGAAAAGATTGTGATTGAAGTGCCAGATAATCCTATCACTAAAAAAGTTGAATAAAATCTCGCTTAAAAAATGGCCACTTTTTTGGTCATAAAAATTGCTGTATCTTATTCCTGTAAAACGTAACCATGCGCACAGGATTGAATGTTATTCTTTGTTTACTATTCTCCACTATACTCCATGCACAGCAAGTGCAAAAGGGTAAAACATATGCCGTTGTGATCGGCATATCAAAATACCAGAACATTGGTATTAAAGAATTACGGTTTGCCAACCGTGATGCAGAAATATTTGCTGAATATCTGCAATCCAAAGCAGGCGGAGCTGTACCAAAGGATCAGATACGTTTATTACTTGACTCAACCGCTACCAATGCTGCCGTGTATGATGCACTCAGCTGGTTAAAAGAAACAGCGCAACCAGATGATCTTATCTATTTTTATTTCTCCGGTCATGGCGATATGGAAACTGAAACTGTACGCAAACTCGGATTCCTGTTAACATACAATACTCCACGCACCAACTATATTAACAACGCCATCCGTATAGAAGATCTGAATTATTATGCCAATACATTATCAACGCAATCAAAAGCAAAAGTGATTTTAATTACAGATGCCTGCCATAGCGGAACATTGGTAACAAGTGATTATCGTTTAAAATTTTTAGTGGGCGATCAGTTACGAATATCGAAGGGAAATGAGATCCGTATTACTTCCTGCGGACCCAATGAACTGTCGGTTGAAAATGAAGCATGGGGCGGGGGCAGAGGGGTATTCTCCTATTATTTAATCAATGCCATGCTTGGTTATGCTGATGCCAATAAAAACGGAATTGTTACAGTAAAGGAAGCAAGGAATTATATGGATAGTTCGCTTGCAAAAGATGTAACACTTCAACAGATCAAGCACAAACAAACACCTGCATTGATTGGCGATGATCAATTTTTACTGGCTACAGTGAATCAGCAAGAGTTTGCACAAATGCAACAGCAGGTGGCAGGACCCTTGCCTGCACCTGTTGTTGGAACATCAGCTGAAATGACAACGCAACAATCGATCAATTATTTTTTTGAACTGTATACTACTTATAATCCAGATATATTTTTGGATTATGACAGGTTTAAACCGGTTGCTCCGGATAGTATAACATGGGCCGTACTCAAAGAAGCGAAACGTTTTTTTAATTTGCAATTACTTGCAGTTGACACAGCCTTTAAAGAGTATTATATACAAGCCAGGCAAGAGGTAGAATTAAAACATAAAAACATCAACCTGCTTGAAACACAATTGAAAAGTAACAGGCGTTTTCAAAAGCAATTCAATAACCGCTTACTGGTGTTAATTGATGACCGTGTGCAGGATGTGATCAATGACTACATCAGCGGCGATGAAGCAGAGCTGGAACGCCGGCGTTATTACGGAACCAGGAGTAACGGATATGATGTCTATCCAAAAATGTTGCGGCTTGCATTAAAACTAACCGATGCAGAGAATCCTCTTTATAAAAACCTGCAGGTGAAACAGCATTATATGGAAGGGGTGACCAAGCGATTAAAGATGCCATTCTTTGAAAACAGTAACTGGTTGCTTGATTCGGCATTGAATGAACAAACAAAAGCATATGAACTGGAAGAGAATGCAGCATACATCAACAATGAATTAGGGATACTGCATCATTATAAAAAGAATTATAAGAAAGCGGAAGAATTTTATTTAAAGGCCACCATGATCAGCCCCATGTGGGCATTACCTTGGGCCAATCTTATCCAACTCTACACATCAACAAAAAAATTTGATAAAGCAAAAGAAGCCTATAAAGTTGCCGTAGAGTTACAGCCCGGTTTTCAAAATAATTATGTGGGTGCAGGCATGTTGAATGAAGAGTTGAACCAATGGTTAACGGCAGAAGAGTTGTACCGGAAAAGTATTCAATTAAACAGCAGGCATTACCTTCCATTTGAACGCCTTGCTTATACTTATATGAAAACCACCGGTTATGCAAAGGCCGATTCATTTTTCTTTGAAGCAGATATCCGTAAGCGGGGATATTTTTTTAGAGAGTCTTATGTGTTGGCACCAATGCCGGTTGTTTTACCACCCCAGATTCCTGAAGTTTATTGCGAATTTGATACAAAGCTTGTAAAGCCTGATGATGTAGCCGGACATTTTGCATGGGCCATGATGGCTTACCGGAATAATGATTTTTTTTTAGCTGAAGAAAAATTCAGGAAAGTAATTGAACTGGATTGGAATAATCCGCTTGCTTTTCATTACCTCGGTAAAATGTATTACGAAAACAAACTGAGGCAGGGGGCCGATGTGATGTTTAATTTTTCAGTTACGTATTATAAGGACTCTGCTTCATTTCTAAAATACTGCGATTCATTACTGCAAAACACAGCCGCTTCTCCAATTAAAGAATGTGTGCTCAGTGAATTTAAAAAAAGTTATTATCAGCAAATTGAAGATCATTATTTCTTAGGTACATTATATGAACAGTGGAATCATTTTACAGAAAGTGAAAAGCAATACCGGATCATTATTGATCAGCAACCCGGTTTTATTGGTGGTTATCATTTATTGTGGAACCTGTTCGAAAAAATCAACCGTTACCAGGAAGCAGAACAGGTGATTGTTTCTTATATGAAAACAAATACGGTCAACGGGAGAGAAGAACTGCATGCATTTTATCAACGCATGCATGAGCGGTTACCCGATGAAGGCAGCTGGTATTACAAGGCCGGTAGCATGTTGTACCAGATGGTTGCTCCCAATCCTGAAGTTTATAGTATTGATTTCAAAGAATATAAACCGGATAAAACAACTCCCAGTTTTATAAATTATCACC
>JANMOR010000401.1:0-4435 GCA_031369435.1 Chitinophagaceae bacterium | reverse complement strand
GTCGTTTTGATGTGATAGACCTTGCAAATGACCAACGAACTTCTTACTTATAAACACACTGGTTTGACACGAATAGGACTCATTTCCGATACTCACGGTTTTTTAGATGAAACCGTTTTTGAACATTTTAAAAACTGTGATGAAATATGGCATGCGGGTGATTTTGGAAATGAAGACATCGCTAATAGATTAAAAGAAAAAAAGAGTGTAAAAGGAGTGTATGGAAATATTGATGGACAGGATATCCGCAGTGTTTATCCTGAACAACTCGTTTTTTATTGCGAAGATGTAAAAGTAATGATGCGGCATATTGGTGGCTCCCCGCCCACCTACAATCCTGAGACAAGAAAAGAATTGAAACTGCATCAACCGCAACTTTTCATCAGCGGTCATTCGCATATTTTAAAAGTGATGTATGATGACAAGATCAATTGTCTGCACATGAACCCGGGTGCAGCCGGCAAACAGGGCTGGCATAAAATACGAACACTCATCCGTTTTGTAATTGATGGAACAAATATGAAAGATTGTGAAGTAATTGAACTGGGTAGCCGCTGACAAAATTCCTGCAACAACCAAAAAGTTTTTGAACTAACTTACAGGAACTAAATTAACAGCTATGCAACGTCGTGATCTTCTCAAACAAACCGCTCTCACCCTTGCCGCCTTCACCTTTAGCAGAGATCTTTTTGCAGCAGAAGCAGAAAAACTGATGCAGTTGCCAGATGTTGAAAAGATCATTAAATTAAGTTCAAATGAAAACCCCCATGGCCCATCACCAATGGCCCGCAAACAAATGATGGATGCAGTGAATGGCAGCAACCGTTACCCATGGGACATCACAACTAAACTGAGAGAACAGATCGCCGCACCAACAGGTCATACTAAAGAACATATTACAATTGGTGCCGGTTCATCTGAACTGCTGGGTGTAGTAACGATGTGGGCCGCTTTGAAAAAAGGAAATGCAGTTGCACCTGATCCTACTTTTCGTTTGTGGATGCCTGCTGCACGTAAGACAGGGCTCGATATAAAACTCGTTCCACTCACAGATAAAAAAGTAACTGATCTGCAACGGATGAAAGAAGCGATGAACGAACAAACAAAACTCGTTTATATCTGCAATCCCAATAACCCGACAGGAACAGTATTACCTGCCAATGAACTGGAAGCATTCATCAAGGACATTGCACCCAAAGCAATTATTTTATTAGATGAAGCTTATACTGAATTCAGCAGCGAACCATCCATGGCACATTTAGTAAATGATTATCCTAACCTGGTGATTGCAAAAACTTTTTCAAAAATCCATGGTATGGCAGGCGCCCGTGTTGGTTATGCACTGGCACACCCCGCAACCATCAAACAATTAAACGAACTGCAGCCATGGCCTAATGCCGGTGCAAGTGCCGTTTCATTAGCAGGTGCTTTGGCTTCTTTGAAAGACAAAACATTTATTGATTTCTGTAAAAAAGAAAATGCACTGGCCCGTTCAATTTTCTGCAAAGCATTAGAGCAGCAAGGCATTCCTTATATTCCATCTGTAACAAGTTTTGTGTATTTCAATACAACCAATTACAATAAAGATGTAAAAGCAGAGTTGGAAGCAAAAGGAATTATCGGTGCAAGAACATTTGAAGAAGGAACCAAATGGCTACGCCTGAGTGTAGGCACACAGGAAGAAATGAAAAAAGTAGCTGCGGTTTTAAAAGCTTAGTTCATCACATTAAATCTTATTGCTGAAATATAAAAAAGGAGAACGTTGGTTCTCCTTTTAATTTTTTACCCTTTCATTACAAACCCGGAAACCAGGGCCTTGCAATAGCTTCACGGAATTGCCAGGGAACTGCAGCAAGGATTAAGATCAATGCAACCACATACATCCAGGAAGCAGCTGCAAAATTTTGTTTCTTCACCCTGCTTCTTGCCATTGTAATAAATACAATTGCAAAAATCATGGCACTGATATGTTCCACCACCCAAAAACGGGCAAAGCTGTCTTTCATTACATTGCCAAAACCGCCAAGCCGTTCAATCATCTGAAAACCTACAGCTTCATTGTTGAAGTATTGAAACAATCCAAGCAACAATGTAATATGTGCAGCAATCAGCAACCACAAACTCGTTTTTTGCAATCCGCTTTTTTTAGTAAATGCCTGAAAAAGAGATATTAGCAGAAGGATTAAAATAATCCAGCGTAAAATATTATGTAAGTGAAGCATGCCTGTATACATAGCAGTTGAAAATTTGAAATGAGATAATTTGAAGATTCTGCTGCAAAGTAATGGTCAAAAAGTCATAATACAAACTCATTACTGATTACGAATCATTCATTACTCCACCCAATCTGCAATAAAAATATTCGTGTCTCTTGTACCACCATTATTCCTGTTGCTACAAAAAACAATCTTCTTTCCATTTGGGCTGAACATAGGAAACGCATCAAAGCCTTTATCACGACTTATCTTGGTAAGATTGCTTCCATCTTCATTCATTGTATATAAATTAAAAGGGAAGCCACGTTTGTATTCGTGATTGCTGGCAAAGATGATGCGTTTGTTATCGGGCATATAAGCTGGCGCCCAGTTGGCTTGTCCAAAACTGGAAACCTGTTTGGGATTTGTTCCATCGGCATTAGAAATCCATACTTCCATATTAGTTGGCGCTACCAACCCTTCTGCCAGCAATTCTTTATATTCTTTAATCTCTGCTTCAGTCTTTGGACGACTTGCACGCCAGATGATTTTTTTACCATCAGGACTGAACCATGCTCCGCCATCATATCCAATTAAGTTGGTAATGCGTTTTTCTTTTCCTGTTTTGAGATCCATCACATACAAATCAATATCACCATCCTTGGTACTGGTGTACAACATTTTTTTTCCATCGGGCGAAAGTGTTGCTTCAGCATCATAGCCTTTACTGCTGGTGAGTCGTTTTACAATTTTTCCATTAAGATCAGCCATAAAAATATCATAGCTGTCGTACAAAGGCCAGATGTATTTGTTGCCATATTTTTTTCTGTCGGGCACCGGCGGACATGTATCAGCACCTAAATGGGTAGATGCATAAATAATATGTTTGCCATCTTTCATAAATGCACCGCAGGTGGTTCTTCCTTTTCCATTGCTTACTAATTTAGGTACAAATTTTTCTCCTGCTTTGGTGGGGATCTTTCCAATAAATATCTGGTCGCAGGGAATGCCTTCTTTAGCATATGTTTTTTGAAAAATGAGCCATTTGCCATCGTAGCTGAAATAAGCTTCTGCATTATCACCACCAAAAGTGAGCTGCTGCATATTTTTGAAATGCTGTTCATCAGGATATAAAACAGTATCAGTAACAGCGACTGTATGTTCACTGATTTTGACATTTGTTGATTTTGATAAAAAAGAAACCGTTATAAAAGCAAACAGGATAATGATCAATGGCCTGGCAGAATGCATAATTGAAATTTTGGTAAATGTATTTTCTTAAAAGCCTGCAAATGTCAGGAAATTGTAAGAACACTGAGCTGAAAATAATTAGTTTTGCGCCATGCAACTGAAAGCAGCCCTCGCTTCCACCCTTTTTACTTTATTCCTGGCAGCTTGTACAAATAATGGCACTGTTAAAAATGTACCTGTGACCGATACGGTTGCCGGCAATCAACAGATCAGTGAACTGGAAACCAAACTCAGTAAAGATCCTCAATCGGATAGCTTACGTGAAGGGCTGGTGCAGGAACTGGTGCAGAATAATCAATACGATAAAGCTTTGGAGCAGGTTGAACTTTTGTTGAAAAAGGAACCTGGCAGCCCGGCATATTTATTTATGAAAGCTGATGCACTGGAAAAGAAAGGCGATACCAGCAATGCCATTAATTTTTATCAGCAGGCCATCAATGCAGCAGGATTGTTTACGGAAGCACAGTTACGTTTATCTTCCCTGTATGCTGAAACAGGAAATAAAATGGCATTGAATTTATGCGATGCATTGTTGAAAGAACCTACTGCTTTAAAATTACGCAGTGATATTTTATTTGTAAAAGCTGCTTACTACAGTAAAGTAAAGGATACCAAAAATGCAATGAAGATTTATGATCAGATCATCAGGGAAGATTATACTTACCTGGAAGCTTATATTGAAAAAGGTTTGATTTATTATGATATGGGGAAATTTGCAGAAGCTCATAAACTATTTGAACGAACTACCAATATCAGCAATAAATTTGCAGATGGTTATTTCTGGATGGCGAAAACAGAAGAGAAGATGAATAAACAACAGGATGCCATTGACAACTATAAACGTTCACTGGCATTGGATCAATCCATCACCGAAGCAAAAGATGCACTGAAACGATTAGGTGTAGTGAAATAATGAATGATGAATAATCAGTGATGAGTTCATGAGAAAAAATGAAATGCTGATTGCAAAAAGTTAAATATAAAACAAA
>JANMOR010000400.1:0-3742 GCA_031369435.1 Chitinophagaceae bacterium | reverse complement strand
CAACAAAAAAATTCTGAACGCTTTATTTGAACAGGGACAGATCTATAAAAATCAACTGGAAGATTATGCACAGGCTGCAATTGTGTTTGAAGAAATATGGAAACGTTTCAGCAATTACGATAAAGAAGAAGAAACTCTTTTTGAATTGTATTATACTTTTCAAAAAGCCGGTAACAAAGAAAAAGCTGCCTACTTTTTAAACCTGTTGAATCAGAAATACCCGGCGGGTGATATGGTGAAAAAGATCAGTGACGCAAAGAATCAATCAACCGGAACAAAGGATGTAAAAACCAACGCTTACGAAAACATTTATAACCTCATGATCGAGGGTAAATTTGATGAAGCGTTACTGCAAAAGAAAACTGCTGATTCAATTTATGGTAAAAGTTACTGGACACCACAATTGCTGTACATCGAATCGCTCTATTATATCAAACAAAGAAATGATAGTGTCGCAATTGTTACATTAACGAATATTGAAACTACTTTCCCCGGCACACCAATGGCTGAAAAAGCCGGCGTAATGAAAGATGTATTAAACAGAAGAGCAGAGATTGAAGGTTATTTAACTAACACCGATATTGTTCGCCAAACAGAAGACAGTGTGTACATTCCTTTTGATGATGGCCCGAAAGTGAATAAAACCAATCAACAGGTGCTGAAAGATTCAACCAATAAGATCGGCATCGGCAATCAACCTTCGCAGAACAATGCCAATATTACCAAACCAATTGCTCCTGTTCAAAAAGTGGGTAATGAAAAAGAAGACCGGAACAATCCAAACAAGGTGAGCATTGGTAATAAACCCGGCACTGATACTACACGTATCAAACCTATCAAAGATGTAAAGATTGAGATGGCTTATATCTACAGTGCCAACGAACCCTATACTGTAATGATGTATTTTGATGAAGTTGATCCTATTTATATCACAGAATCGAAAAATGCATTTCAACGTTACAATGCAGGTACCCATGGTGGGGAAACGATTCCCATTAAAATAAATGATGCCGACAAAGAGCTCCTTTACATGGAACTGGGTTCTTTCAGTGATGTAACCACTGTACTGAGTTATATGGAAGAACTGAAGAAAAATGCCAAACAAATTGTACCCTGGTTACCCGTAACGAAATATAATTTTATCATCATTTCTGCCCGTAATCTTGAAACCCTCAAAACCCGCAAAAGCATGGAAGAATACAAATTGTTTATGCGGCAATACATCAAGGATAAGTTTTAAGGGCTTTCTTCAATTTTAACCTCCTTCTGCTCATTTACCTCATCTTCCAAAAAGATGGGGCAATTTTAACCTGTCATAAATATTCTGCACCCTGAATTGTTTTAGATTTGTCTGGTATTGAATTTGCTTTATACTGCATCTCATTCATTTTCATTTTATGCGTAACTCTATCAAGTATCTGTGGCGTACATTTTTTATCGGGGCTGGTTTATTCCTTTTACTGGTTGTATCGGCCAACTTTGGTCTATTTGGCAAAATGCCATCATTGGAAGAACTGGAAAATCCTTCCGCTTCTCTGGCCAGTGAAGTCATTGCATCCGACGGAACAATGATGGGCAAATTCTATTTGCAGGACAGAACCAATGTAGAGTATAAAGACATTTCAAAAAATATTGTCAATGCTTTGATTGCAGCAGAAGATGAACGGTTTTATGAACATTCAGGAATTGATGGCCGTGCATTGGCAAGAGCCATTTCTAAATTGGGGATGGATGGAGGCGGAAGTACCATCACCCAGCAATTAGCATTGAACCTTTTCAGGGAACGGGCAAAAAATAAAATCAGAAGAGCCATTCAAAAAGTACAGGAATGGATCATTGCTGTAAAGCTTGAACGCAATTTCACCAAAGATGAAATCATTGCACTTTATTTAAACACTGTTGAGTACAGTGATAATGTATTTGGCATCCGCAATGCATCCAAAACATTTTTTCAAAAAGAACCTTCGCTGGTAACAGTAGAAGAAGCCGCATTACTTGTAGGAATGCTCAATGCACCTTATGCGTACAATCCAAGAATCTTTCCTCCCCGTGCCATGCAAAAACGCAATGCGGTGATCAATGATATGGTGCGGAATAATTTTGTAAGTGAAGCAGAAGCAACTGCAATTAAAAACAAACCCATCCGGTTGAATTATAAAAAGCTGGATGAAAGTACGGGCCTTGCTCCTTATTTCCGTGATGTGCTGAGAGAACAGATGAAGAAATGGTGTAAAGAACATAAAAAGAATAATGGCGATACCTATAATATGTACAGGGATGGTTTAAAAATTTATACAACCATCAATCCACGTATGCAGTTGTATGCAGAAGAAGCTGTTGCAAAACATATGAGTGCCCTGCAAAAAAATTACTGGACGTTGCCGTGGATCAAAAACAACAGCATCTGGAAAGGCCATGAAAAAATTCTGGAACGTGCAATGAAAGAAAGTGATCGCTGGAAAAAAATGGAAGAAGAAGGCATCAGTGAAGCAGATATACGCAAAGCATTCAACACAAAAGTGAAAATGAAAGTGTTTGCCTGGAATGCAAAACGGGAAACAGATACTACTATGACTCCGTTTGATTCTATCCGTTATCACAAGATGATCATCCAAACAGGTTTTATGGTGATGGATCCTTTTACCGGTGAAGTAAAAGCATGGGTGGGCGGTGTAAACTTCAGGAACTTTAAATTCGATCACGTTAATATTAATACCAAACGACAGGTAGGTTCGGCATTCAAGCCACTCTTATATGCTTATGCAGTTGAAAACGGTTTTACACCTGAAACACCTTTGCCAGGCGGTCCAATAAATCTTGGTGGAAAGATCATAACAGGAAGCGGCGGACCAATGGCTAATTGTCTTGCATTTTCAAAAAATCCCGGTGCAGCTTATTTAATGAATCAGTTTGGCGTAAAGAGTGTAATCAACTTTGCACAGAATGCAGGTATCAAAAGTAATATGCCTCCTTATCCTTCCATTGCATTGGGCAGTGCTGATATCAGTGTATATGAAATGCTGCAGAGTTATACCATGTTCCCTACGAATGGTATGAGCACACAACCGGTTTACATTACACGCATTGAAGACAGGAATGGAAATATTTTACAGAGCTATGCACCTGAACAAAAAGTAGTGATGAGCGAAGCGGCTGCCTATACAATGGTAAAGATGATGCAGGGAGTTGTTGATTTTGGTACAGGCCGTCGTTTGCGTGGAATGGGTCTTACCGGTGATATTGCAGGCAAAACAGGAACAACCAATGATAATACAGATACCTGGTTTATCGGTTACACACCTCAGTTACTTGCTGGTGGCTGGGTTGGTTGTGATGATCCTTTCCTCAAAATGGTGGGTGAAGGTAACCGCACTGCATTACCTATCTGGGGATACTTTTTTGAAAAGGTGTTGAACGATCGCACATTGGCTATTTCAAAAGATGTGAAGTTTGTGCAGCCCGAAAGCATGAAAGTGGAAACCTTTATGGATTATGAAAACTTTGCAGACAAATACCGCAATGAACCCGATGCTGAAAATCCTGATGCAGGTAATGGTACTTCGGCAGATTATGGTGACCTGCAATTGAACCCAGATCAAACCCTGGGACCTGAATCACAATTAAGTGAAGAACAAAAAATATTACAGGAAGCAAAGAAGGATGATAAAAAACCTGATCCTAAAAAAGAAGAAATAAAAACTCCGGCCATTTTATCAGATAAAGATAAAAAAGCTATTGACCC
>JANMOR010000384.1:0-3165 GCA_031369435.1 Chitinophagaceae bacterium | reverse complement strand
TTTCAAAAATCAGTTGCAGTCATCACTTGCCTTGCATTTGGTTTTCTTTTTTTTGGTGACCTGCGTATAAGCCTGCAAAATTCAAACTTTCTTCATTTTTTATCAGCATATAAGTTCCTCCTTCCTGTTTTGGCTTTAGTGTATATTCTATTGCTGATTCACATCAGGAAAAGAAATAACGTTGATGGTTTAACACAATATCTCAACCTGTTCCTGCTGCTTGTGTGCAGTGTGGAGGCAATAAAAATAATTGGACAAAATAAAAACTATCGTACACAAGATGAACCGGAGCTGGTGACTTCTTTTTTGAATGATAGCATTAAAAAGCAATTGCCGGATATTTATTATATCGTTCCTGATGCGTACCCATCTACATCCTATCAAAAAGAAGTATTGCAAACGGATAATACTTCTTTTGATGATTCGCTTACATCAAAAGGGTTCAGAGTATTAGCAAATTCAACAAGTAATTATAACCGTACGGTGTTTTCGATGCTGGGCACTTTTAATATGGACTATCTCTATTGGTTAAATCATGAACGGGAAATCAGTTCCAAAGATTTTAACAGATCGATGCAGGAAATCAACAATGCCCGCCTGTTCAGGTTGTTGAAAGAACATAACTATAACTTCGTCAACCTGTCCATTTTTGATTTCAATAACCAACCGGCTTTGCGTAAAGAATTATTTTTAAGTGTGCCTACTTCAGAAATGATTTTCCGTTTTACTTTCTGGACATATTTCAGCAGGGATATTAATTATCATTGGTTGACTGATAAAAAAAATCAGTTGAAAAAAAAACAGGTGGCTCACTATTCACCTTTGAAAGCTTATTCAGCTATAGTGGTTGATTCATTAGTAAACATGAATGCTAAACAGGGCTCTCAACCCCTATTTGTTTACGCACATCTCAGCTTTCCCCATTACCCTTATTTCTACGACTCAACAGGCAAGCCCTACTCCAACGAAACTATCTTTACTGATTCGATGATAACAGACAAAAAGAAATTTGCAGGATACATCAAATACTCCAACCAACAATTGTTGAAGATCATTACAGCATTACAGCAAAATTCAAACAACAATAAGGTGATCATTATCCAAAGCGATCATGGTACTGCTGATCTTGATACAACAAGAAAGAAAGATGCTTTCAGGAATTATTCAGCATTTTATTTTTCCGATAAGGATTACCAACTGCTGTACAACAGCATGAGCAATGTAAATACCTTCAGAATAATTTTGAATAAATATTTTGCTCAGAAATTACAACTGCTTCCTGATAGTTCTACTTATACAGTGTTTCGATAAAGCTATCAAAAGGTATGGCATATCTTAGAAAGCTTCATTCACATCTTCCCCCTCCACAATCTGTAATAAAAATAAATGAGGCCTGCAAGCGAAGCAAGAAATACAATGTAGTAGATGATATTACCAATCGTTGGACTGTCTTCAAAAAAAGCCCAGTTGAAATACACACCTACTGTCATATGCAGAAAGAGAAACAACAAACCAACTGAAACGGTTTGAACAATTCGTTTTAAAAACTCAACGGCTTCGGGTTCCATTTCACTCATGGGACAATTATTAAAAGATTGATACCGGCAACAGGCTGATGAATGATAAAAGTACAATAGATTCCTGAGGACATGTGCAACAGCAATTGAACTGAACAGCAATAAAAAAGCCATTGCACATTGTACAACAGCTTTTCCTTAAAATTGTTTTCTTATAATGTAAACCGTATAGCTAAGCCGCCCCAGTTTCCATGAAAGCCATTCCTGTCGCCACTTCCAAACTCAACACTTGGTTGCCAGTCGAGTGCCAGGTTGAGCGGAAGATCGCTGAATTTAAAATCCAGGCCAACCACACCATCTACGCCAACGGCTGTTACTCCGTTTTTGTATAAGCCCACATGCACACCCGGGCCTATATACCATTTTAAGTTTCCTTCGGTATTGAGCTCACCATGAATTTCGTACAATCCTGTAATACGGGTTCCATAACGGTAGAAATAACCAATAAATTCCAAAGCAGTTTTATCTGCAATAAATGTTTTGAGTGTGATGCCTGCACCATCCCACACTTTTACACCAACAGCTGTTTTATAACTATTGCTGCTGGCCGTTTTGTTTTGTGCCATTACAATATTCACCGTAAGAATAATTGCAGCGATCAATAATAATTTTTTCATTTCTTATTTTTTTGTGCCGATCATTCAGCGTTACTACAAATGTAATTATTTCAGCAGCAGTTTTACAAACTCTGTACTATCACCTTTAAACACATTAAAATCAACTTTGCCGGCAATACCATTTACACGACCGCTTTCACTGTGCTGCCAGAAATGCCAGTTCCTGTTAATGCGTGGTTCAAAAGGCCGCAGGTAATGCGCCACCCATAAGGGATAATCATCAAACTCCTCACTTAAGTATGCTTTGTAAAAATCGGCGTTGGTATAAATAATGGGTTTTACTCCGTATGCTAACTCTGCAGCATATAAAAATGCTTTGATCCGTTGCACTAAAATTTCTTTGCTGGTTCCGTTTGTTTGTTCTACATCCAGTACTGGTGGTAAATCGCCGGGTTCAAGTTTTACACGGTTAATAAAATTCTTTGCCTGCGCACTTCCATCTTTTGAAGCAATAAAGAAATGATAGGCCCCACGGATCATTTGGGCATCTTTTGCTTTGCGCCAGTTGCGTTTAAAGTAAAAATCAGTGTCGTCATTTCCTTCCGTTGCTTTAATGAATGCAAAATGAATACGTGTATCCTGTACGTTCATAGCTTTTACAGCTTCCCAGTTAATGATTTGCTGGTAACGGCTTACATCAATGCCATGCAGTGTATAATCGGATGGTATAGGAATACCGAACTCCCTGTAACGGATCCGCCCTGCTTCTCTTTCAAGCCACCAGTTACGGCCATAGAAAAAAGCACCGGCTGCAAACACCAGTGCAACAAGGATGAGTGGAATATAATAAGAAGCTTTGCGTTTACGACGGGCCATAAATGTGTGCAAATCTAAATTCATGGACGATCAAATAATAATTCAATGGCACATTTAATTTTAATTTAGCGATTCAAACATTGGAAAGGAAATACATTACATACCGGCATTCAACATTTTCATACCTCACAAGTGGAAATGGTAACAAGGTTTTG
>JANMOR010000377.1:0-19162 GCA_031369435.1 Chitinophagaceae bacterium | reverse complement strand
ATTGTTTTGTGCGGCAATGATTATAAAACCATTGCAAGAAAGCCCACGATAATAGCAAACAGTGCTGCTCCTTCTACGAGTGCCGCAGTAAGGATCATGTTTGCACGGATATCGTTAGAAGCTTCCGGCTGACGTGCAATTGATTCCAATGCACCTTTACCAATCTGGCCAATACCGATACCTGCACCAATAGCTGCTAATCCAGCACCTACAGCACCACCGGCATTTGCCAACGCATCTAATAAAATAACATGCATAATTGTGAATTTATCTGATTAAAAAATAAAAACTTTTCCCTTACTCCCCTTTAGGGGATGGGGGCTTAATGATGTGCGGCTCCTTCTTCATGGCTATGATCTCCTTCCAATGCCTGGCCGATAAACACAGCTGTAAGCACTGTAAAAATGAACGCCTGTAAAAAAGCAACCAACACTTCAATAAAATAAATAAATATGGTAAAGCCAATCGCTAAGGGAGAAGCTCCCCAACCAGCGTACTGGTTCAATTGAGCAAAAATGAAAATGAGTGAAATCAAACAAATGATAATGATATGACCGGCAACCATGTTGGCGAATAAACGAATGATCAATGCAAATGGTTTGATGAATACACTTAAAAATTCAACCGGTACTAAAATAAACTTAACGCCCAATGGCACGCCAGGCGGATTAAAGATGTGCAGCCAATAGTGCTTGTTTGAGCTTGCAAGGATAACAATAAAAGATATTAAACCCAGTACTGCAGTAAATGCAATATTGCCTGTTACGTTTGCAGTGCCCGGTATTAAGCCTATAATATTGTTGATGAGAATGAAAAAGAAAACAGTGAGTAAATAAGGCAGATACTTCATGGCCTTATGACCAAGATTGGGAATGGCCACTTCATCTCTTACGAATGTAATGATGGGCTCCATTAAATTTTGTTTGCCCTTAGGAGCCGTTGTAACACCGAGGCCTTTTGCATATGCATTGGCAATACTGATGAGTAGCCAAACCAGGAAGGCAAGGGCAAGCATCATTTGTGCCACATTACGTGTTAAAGAGAAATCATAAACTGTTTCGTTAGAATCTGTTGAAACAATCTTTTCACCAATGGTTTCTTTTAACAGCTTATAACCTTCGAACTCTGCATGTCCATGTTCAAAACGTGAAGAAGAGAAAACGGTCAACCCTTTTTGTGAAGAATATAAAATTACAGGGAGTGGAATGGTAACTGCATGCTCTTTACCATCGCTTCCTTTATAATCAATAAAATGGAATTCATGAGCATCCATGATATGGCCAAAAATGACTTCTTTGGCATCAAAGCCTTCTTTTTTGGGAGCATGTTGAGCAGAATCCTGAACTGCTTCATGGCCTCCTTGCGGAGTTGGCTCATGCTGCGCAAAAGCATCCTGTGCGGCCACTAATAGAAATCCGCTGAAAACCACTGCCAATAAGGATTTGATGCTTTTGAACTCCATGCTTTTTCCCAAATTTGCCGCAAAGATAAGGAGCGATGGGTGAAAAAAAGGGAAAAGGCAAAGCGAAAATGGAAAAAAGTTGTTCAGGTTAATCGAGGCCCATTTTACGGCGCTCTTCGATAATTTTTTCGAGTGCCATAATATCAATTTGGTCCTTTGAACGGGCAACCGCTTTTTTATTGGCTACTAATTGATTGATATGAAGAAAGGGCACCAGCACCCCATTGAGATCAGCAACAGAAGCTACTTTCAAACATTCATCGAATGAATAGCCTTCTAAACCTTTCATTCCAGTCATAATATCTAACACAATTCCGCCACCAATATAAAACTCTGACCACCCCGGAATAAATTGCATTGTCTCCAGGGATTCAAAGTCGCCATAATTTAATTCAAGGAAAGCCTGGCGCAGGTTCTTTCTGTTTTCAACTGAATCATTGATCCACATATCAGCATCTTTTGTTGCCCTGATATATCCATGCATATTCACGGCAAACCCGCCTACCATAATATATTTTACCTGATTTTTATTGAGTGCTTGCCAAAAACTGAGAAGATCATCATCATAGATATCCATAAATCTTTTGTTTACTCATCCAGTTTTTTATGGGTAATTTTTGCAGAAGCAAGCATTTTTCCAATGCGCATCATGCGACAAAACATTCTGAACTTTTCTTCATCTGACATCAGAATTGCCTCACGCCTGCGGGCTGTTTCATATTCTTCCTGTCTTGAATATGGAATAAACTCTTCATTGAGAATAGAGAGTTCTGAATTGGTATCGTATATCTTTTTCCGCACTGCCTGCAAGTTAAAAAAATTCCCTGTCTTTCTAACATTTACTATACCATCGCTTTGGCGAACTGCATCTCATGCAACCTTGCATAATAACCACCCAGCATAAGCAGTTCCTGGTGTGTGCCCATTTCTTTGATCTCTCCTTTATCCAGTACAATGATCTTATCGGCTTTGCGAATAGTTGACAAACGATGTGCAATAACAATGGATGTTCTTCCTTCGATTAATTTATCGATAGCATTTTGAATCATTTGTTCGGTTTCTGTATCTACTGATGAGGTGGCTTCATCCAGAATTAAAATAGATGGATTAAACAACAATGCCCGGATAAAACTCAGCAACTGCCGCTGGCCCTGGCTCATGGTTGCACCACGTTCCATTACATCAAAATCATAATTACCGGGCAGCCGCATAATGAAATCATGTATGCCAATGAGTTTAGCAGCTTCAATTACTTTTTCTTTTTCAATAGCTTCATTTCGTAGAGTTACATTTTCTGTGATGGTACCTGCAAATAAAAATACATCCTGCAACACCACTCCTATTTTACCACGCAATGCTTCGAGATGATAGTCTTCAATTTTTACATCATCAACTTTGATGGCACCTTTTTGAATATGATATAAACGATTCAACAAACTAATGATAGAAGTTTTACCGCTACCTGTATGCCCAACCAATGCAACTGTTTCACCGGGCTTTACTGTAAATGAAATATTTTTTAATACCCAGTTGTCATCTGTGTATGCAAACCATACATGATCGAATTCTATTTTGCCGGGCACTGCTTCTATGGGACGAAATGCATTTGCCTGCGAAGGAGCGATTTCATCTTTATTGTCAAGCACTTTAAAAACCCGTTCACTGGCCACCATTCCCATTTGCAATACATTGAATTTATCAGCAATAAAACGTAACGGGCGAAAAAGCAGGTTGAGCAAAATGATAAAGGCCATAATTTCACCGGCCATTTTTGCAGCTTCACTATTTGTAGTTGAAACTGCCTGCCCTGCGCCAAACCAAACAAGTAAACCAAGCGAAATAGCTAAAATAATTTCTACTGCCGGAAAGAAAACGGAATAAGCAAAGATGGCTTTGATGTTGGCATTCCTGTGATCTTTGTTGATCCTTCTGAATTTGTTGTACTCCTTATCTTCCACTGCAAAAGCCTGTACTACGTGCATGCCCTGTATATGTTCCTGTACAAAAGCATTCAATGCAGCAACTGCATTTCTCACCCGATGAAAACTTTTGTTCACCGTTTCTTTGAAATAATAAGTAGCTAAAATGAGGAAAGGAAATGGTATCAAACAAATCAAGGATAACTGCCAGTTGATATAAAACATCGTAAACAGTACTGCAATGATGGTCAAAAAATCAGCAAGGATAGGAATAAACCCTTCTGCAAATACATCACTGATGGTTTCAATATCATTTACTGTTCTTGTAGTTAAAGTACCAATTGGTGTTTGATCAAACTGACGGAGATTCAGTCCAAGAATTTTTTGAAATACACTCACCCGCAGATCTCTTACAACTGCCTGCCCCAGCCAGGAAGTAAAATAAGAAAAGAAAAAACGCAGTACTGTTTCAATGATGATCAACACAACCTGGTAGATGGTAATACGAATGACCATCTCAGCAAGATTGTGCTGTATATAATCATTGACCGTTATATTAATGAGCCATGGACGTACAGGGGCCATGATGGCCAACACAATAGCTAAAATGAAAGAACCGTTAAATCTTCTTTTGTAGGGAGAAGCATAACTGATGATCCTTTTGAGCAACCGAAAATCGAACAGACTTTTTTTCTTTGCTTGTTGTTCCAAAACCAATTCCTGTTTTTGGTAAAGTTAATTGCTTTGATGCTGTTGCGCCCATGCTTCATCTCAATGGAAAGTAAAAAGGATGAATGGCAGAGTTCAGCAATTTTATTATGACTTGTATTAGTTGATTACATTTCACCCGTTGCCTTGCGGTATGCTTTTATAAAAATAGCTCCGAGGTTTTTATGTGGTGGTACATAATCTTTCATCAGCTCATTTGCTTTTGGATCGCCTTTTACAGAATTGGTGATCTGTTGCCAGATGGGAATCCATTCAATATTTTTTCCGTTGCGGATTACTTCATTCAATGCACGGAGAATGGGTTCATTCACAGAATAACTACCCACCTGTTTGGTGGAAATAATATGTGCATCCTCATTTACATTTAAAATTTTTGCCAGGTTCTGGTAACCGCCGCAGGAACCGAGCATAACGATCCTTGATGATGGCAGCATTTGCTGAATAGTATATTTTAAATGATAACTATGTCCACGGTGTACAACAAATGTGGGATTGATATTATATTTTGTCATGTACTCAATTAAATGTTGTTGCGCCAATTGATCCAAATCCTGTTTATAATCCAATGGAAGATTGGCATAGATGGTATATGGTTTGCCCTTTGTTGAATTGATGGTTACCCATTCTTTCCCGGTTACCACTTTCCACTCTGGCTTGCCATTAAACAAACCCATGAAATTGCGGTACGATGTTACACCATCTTCATCGCCATAAAAAAATACATGTTGCACTACATGTCCGCTGTCATCTGCTATACTGCTGAAATCAACTTTATAAACCGGAGGAATACCAAGAATGGCTGACAGGTTCATAGAAGTATCAGCAGCCGATTTAAATAAAGTAAGTAAAATATTATAGATCACTTCGCCTTTCCTGTCTTTGTTTTTTAAACTTGTTTCATAATTCAGCTTCACTTGTACTTTGAGGAAATTCTGTAAATCAGCATTGTTTATGCTGCCATAACTATCGGCCACATCCACTGCATCTTCCAGAGAATTTGTTTTCTGTAATCCATTCACAAAGGCATACATCAATTGATTGCTATGCAACTCAGGCATTGATTTTAAAAAATCATCGAGCCGGTTGTAATTGGCCGCCATTTTAATGAACTTCTTAAACTTATCAAGATGAACTGTCATCAGCAATGAATCACTTCTTCTGCCGGGGAATCGATTCATCATCCGGTCGTACAATTTTGTATAAGTGCTGGTGTATATCACCTCTTCAGTTGTAACAATGAGGTAATAGATTTCCTGCGAGTTTAATGCATCAGAAACCCGCATTCTTATAGGATCAGATGAATCATGCAAATCATTCATCACATTTACAAATGCATCGGTGGCCTTGCGTTCAAGCATCTGATACAAGACTGCCGCCAATACCGGCGTGTCACCCGTTGCAATACGGTCATGGTATTTGATTTGTGTTTTTACCAGTAATTTATAATAAGCCAGTTCATTTTCAGCCACTGCTTTAATATCGTCAATGGTTAATTGATTATTCAGCAGTTCATCCAGAAAAGGAAGATACAGTGTGCCATTCATAATACTGCTCAACTTAGCTATGGTTTGAACTTTTGCATTGGTATTGCGGCGGATGATTCTTGCAGCAGGTGTTTTTACAGCTTGGGCATAACTGTACACATCCAACGGAACCTTATCTGCAGCAATCAACACCAGGCTATCGGCAAAGGATTCGTTCTGGAATGCTTCAATACCCGGCATAATAAACGATGGATTGATATGGGTCTTTTTCAAAAACACAATCTTTTTCACTTCGCCCATTTCTGCATTTTGTGCAAATACTTTTGCTAAAAGTTCAGCTGCCTGGTAAGGCAATTGCTGAAATACGGGTAAGATGCTTTGACCAGCAGTTTGCCTGCGCATACATTCTTCATAGCTTGAAAAGATTTGCGGAATAAGTGGAGGAATATCTTTTTGCTTTGCCTGCAAGGCGATATTCTGTAATAACTCTCTTACCGATCGCAGATATCCGATCTTAAAATTATTGTCAGCATTCATCCGCTCAATATCTTCCTGCAGCACATCAATCTTTCGTAAGATCACATCGGTGATCTGAATATTAAGATCATCATTATTGCTGAGTTTGAGAAACTGATCAATCTTTCCGTCAACACGGTCGGTTCTTTTTTGCTCTTTATCAATATTGTCGTGCCAGATGACCCTCGTCATGGGAATATTTATTTTCCCCGTGTCGAATGAAATCCGGTTTTGGGCAGAAGCAGCTGAAACAATTAATGATAGTACTAAGGCTAAGGCATTTCTATTCATCGGCTACAAAATTAACTTCTAATTTCCAATAAGAATACATTGAGCTAAACAGGGTTGCAGGCAAAAACTGGCCCAAAGCTCCAAAACTCGTTAACAATTTTATAATATTATGAATCACCGTGCATGGAATCAGGCATCTAAATTTGCAGCAAGTCATGGAACCCAAAGGAAAAAAAATTCTGATAGCCGACGATGAGCCGGATATTCTTGAGATTCTTGAATATAATCTAACTGCCGAAGGACATACCGTTCTAAAAGCAAAAGATGGTGACGAAGCCCTCATCATAGCTAAACAGCAACATCCCGATCTCATCATATTAGATGTAATGATGCCCCGCAAAACAGGGATGGAGGTTTGCCAGATATTGAGGTCACAGCCGGAGTTTGCACAAACACTCATCATTATCTTAACGGCATTGAGTGATGAAAGCAGTCATGTGAAGGGATTGGAAATGGGTGCCGATGATTATGTAAACAAACCCATCAGCCCCAAAGTACTCATCAGCCGGGTGAACGCTTTGTTCCGCCGCACATTCCGTGGCGATGAAACCGTAATTAAATTAGGCGATCTGCAAATTGATAAAGAACAATTCCTCATAAGATATAAAGGACAGGAAATTATCCTGGCCAAAAAAGAATTTGAACTGCTGGCTTTATTAGCTTCAAAGCCCGGTCGTGTATTTCTGCGTCATGAAATTTTAAGCCAGGTATGGGGTGCCGATGTAATTGTTGGCGATCGTACCATTGATGTGCACATCCGCAAGATCAGGCAAAAATTAGATATTGATTGTATTACCACTGTAAAAGGAGTTGGGTATAAGTTTGAGTTAAGTGCGTCTTAATTCATTCCTTATTTTTTTGTTCCTCCCTGCCTGCATCATTAATGTACTGTAATACCGACGGGACATGTTAAATAGTCCAATCAATCTTGTCGATATTCTATATCCGTCGGCATTATACCGGAAGGGTTAGGTTTGATTGATAAATCCCTTTGGTATAAGTTGTTTGTGTAGTAGTAACTTCGCTTGCATAAATTTTTGCAAAGCATCATGTTCAATTCCCGTCAACTCAATCCTGTGCAGGTGGCTGCCATCAATGCATTTACCATTTCGCTTTTGGTTGGAATTGCCAATTATTTTTTTATCAAAAGCTGGCTGGTTGCATTGGTTACATTTTTTGTGTTGTTTATCATCAGTTATTTGCTCATCCGTTATTTTACAGAGCGTTTTATTTACCGCCATATTAAACTCATTTATAAATTCATTTCACAAACAAAAGCCACCAAGCGGGAAGAATTTTTTAATAAATCGGTATTGCCCGAAAAAAGTTTACTGGAAGTAAGTGCTGAAGTGGAAGAATGGGCCGAACAAAAAAAGCAGGAGATCGAAATACTGAAACAAAATGAACAATACCGCAAGGAGTTTTTGCAAAACCTGAGTCATGAATTAAAGACACCCATTTTTGCGCTGCAGGGTTATGTTGATACTTTACTCAGTGGTGCTATGCACAAAGAAGAAGTAGCCAAAAAGTTTTTATTGAATACTTCAAAAAATATTGACAGGCTGGTAAACCTTGTTGACGATTTAGATGAGATCTCCAAATTAGAAAGTGGCGAACAATCGCTGTACAAAGAAAACTTTGTAATACAGGACCTGGTGAATGAAGTGTTCGACAGTCTTTCTATTAAAGCTGCAGAAAAAAATATTAAACCATCCATCAAAAAAGGATGTGAATTACCCATTACTGTTTATGCCGATAAGGAAAAAATAAGGATGGTTTTTATTAACCTGGTTGACAATGCAATGAAATATGGTAAACAAAACGGCAATATTACCTTCAGTGCGTATAAAACCCATGATGATTATGTGTTGATAGAAATCAGCGATGATGGGTATGGTATAGCAGAAGAACATCTCATCAGGATCTTTGAACGTTTTTACCGTACTGATCTTGCCCGCAGCAGAAAAGAAGGAGGTAGCGGATTAGGTCTTTCCATCTGCAAACATATTATTGAAGCACATGGACAAATGATGCATGTACGCAGCACACTTGATATTGGTACCACCTTTGGTTTTACACTCCCGGCAAGAAAAGATAAAACAGAAAACTAAGTTGTAAAATAAAAAACCATCCCGAAGAATCGGGACGGTGGACCCAGTCAAGTCATGAGAAAATGATCTCTGATTGCAATGCTGTTAAAAAGATTTTTCTACCAGCAATACACAAATATGAAATTGCTGTTTTACCAAATGATTACCGCAGAGTTGATTAATTGTTATTTGTAGCATCAAGCTACAAGCTGTTTGTTATTAGCTTCAAGCAATACACAATTCTATTACAAACAAAACAAGACTTAGCTTACAATTAAAAGTTTACAAAAAAGCCCCCTGAGAACAGGAGGCTGAATAGAGGATACTTGCTTAAGGAAATCCTTTTACTCTTTCGGGTAAATATTTTTAGTACACGTTTGTTTGTGGTGTAAAGCTTGTCCAGCCTGCCATCCAGTTGGTTGTACCAAATGCACCAACATAAGTTGTTGTTGTGAATCCGGTTAATCCAAAGAAACTGGCACCGCTTAATGCAGGGCTACCTGCTTTTGGTAAAAAGTTAGGAGCAGTAAGGTTAAATGGATTCTCTAACATTACATCATTTGCAGATGCATATGTTTTACAACTGTCAACACCTTCTGCTTTGGCTTGCACTGTTGCTGCATTGATGAGCGCAGTGCTGCTTACTTTGTAAGGCTCAACCACACCGTGTACCAGGTTATGACGGAAACGTGAACGGCCATCAATATAAGCAGCAGCTGTTGAATCACTTTCAAACTGGAAACCTGCTTTTTGATAACCGATCAATACAGAGTTTGTTAAAGAGAAATGAGTTGAACGGCGGAAACGTGTTGTAAAATTATGGTTAGCTAAAACGCCTGCACCATTGTTTGGTCCTACAAAAGTAAAGTTGCTCAACTGAGGGCGTGTACGTGGAGATGCTGTTGTACCTGTACCATCATTATCACACTCAATACCATTACCGGCATCGCCACCATCTACAAATAAAGGATCACGCAATGAAACTGCAAACTGGATACGGCCTACATATCCAAAGTCGAAATCAAAATCATCATCAGCAGTTGCAAAAGCAATCAGGTTCTTGGCATTGACGGTACCGCCAAAAAATTCATATGCATCATCATTACCATAAGACACCTGTACATTTTCAATAACGGTTCCGTTACCAACACCACCAAGTGTTAAACCGTTGATCTCAGAGTTTGGATCGGCTGCAATACCAGCAAACTCAATACGAACATAACGGAGAATACCACTATTATCTGCCGCAAGACTACCGCCATATACAGCGTTAATACCACCTTCAATAATTGGAGTTGTACTACGGTTTGTAGGAGCGTTACCTAACATTACAATACCACCCCAATCGCCTGGTTTACGTTGACCCGGAGCTTTACCTGAAGTAAATACAATGGGTTCACTTGAAGTTCCATCAGCAATTAAACGACTGTTTTGCTCAATGATCAATGCCCCTTTATTTATAGTATCACTTAAAATTAAAGAACCAGCAGCAACAGTTAAACGTGCACGATTATTAATATATACATATCCTTTTAAGATGTATTTACCTTTTGGCAATTCTACATTTTCATTAATTACACCTGTAATTACTTTTGAAGAAATAAACTTATCCTGCAAAGTAGTTCCAACCGGTGTCGTAGATCCATTGTTTGTAGTAGAATCGTCGATATCTACTTTAATACAAGCAGTAAAGCTTACGGTTACTGCGGCAGCCAAAGTCCAAAGAAGCTGTTTCATATTCTGTTTTTGTTATTTAATTGTTTGTTGATAGTTTATTTTCCTTTTAAGTCAAAATCGTATGTAAAGGCAACAGTAAATGTTGTTCCGGGTGTATAAGAACTAAATGCTTTGTCAATTCCTTTGTCGTACTTTTTTGCGTTGTTCCTGTTTTCGTAGGTTTGAATGGGTTGATTCAACAAATCACTCACTGTTAAACGAATCTCTCCTTTGCGTTTTATTATCTTTTGTGAGATTTGAAAATCAAACAAGTCACGGGGGCGTTCATAGATATCACCAAAATCACTGTTACCTACTAAGGCTAAACGCTGACCGATCTTGTTGTAAAGAATGGAAGCTCCAAAACCGCTTTCTGAATCGTATTGCAACCCTGCATTTACGAGATAAGGCGATTGACCTTGTAATGGGCGGTTTGTTGGTGCCAGCGGATTACCTGATGCATCTGTATTTGCTAACAAAACTTCTGAAAAAATAAAGGAAGCATTACCAGAAACATATAAACGTTTTAACCACTCAGATGAATTAGAGAAAAACGAAAGGCTTTTTCTAAACTCAAACTCAGCACCATATAAATCTGCACTCACTGCATTCTGAAATTGATATTGGCGACGTGTTGCCACACTCGCACTGTTTAAACGCAGTTCAATTGGATCTGTAAATTGTTTATAGAAAACCGCAGCCGATAAAACTTCACCTGCCTGCGGATACCATTCGTAACGGATATCTGCATTCAAGATGCTGCTGCGTTTCAGATCAGGTGTACCTGCCGTAGAAGCAATGGTTTCAAAATCAAAAAAGGTAAACGGAGCAATTTCACGGAACTCAGGTCTTGCAACTGTACGTGATCCTGCAATGCGGATATTAGTTCTGTCTTTTGGGTTATAAGTCAGGTTGAATGAAGGAAGGAAATCTATCTTCTCAGTATTAATTACAACTGCTTTATCCGTTCCTTGCTGTTGCGACTTTAAAAATTGCTGGAAACTTTCTACACGTGAACCCCATACCAAACGCCATTTATTGCCCAGCTTATTATCGAACATTAAATAGCCTGCATTCAAAGCAGAAATACCAAAATATTTATCCTGTGGATTTTGCAATGCCGTAGACATTTCAAAACCATTTCCTTTCAGGAAATTTTCGCTAGCAAAAATCCGATCGAAGGGGAGGAAATTAAGTGTTGGATCAGATGGTTCATTGAAACCAAGAATGATCGCTTTGAAATCACGGAAACGAACCAATGCATTACCACCTGCTTTTATCGTTTGCTTTTGTTTTCCAATATTAAAAGTATAAGCAAGTGATAAGTTATAACCGGCAGCATGATCGGTAAGATTGCTGAAGAAACGGTTTGTATTATTACCACGCAGGTTTACACTGTATGGATTAGTTGTACCAAGGCTGCGGCCATAAGTTAATACACGTAAATCGGGTTGTTCTTTACTGTTGTAAGAATAGTTAACATTCCAGGTAGCTTTTAGATCACGCCAGAAAGTATGTGTACCTTCTAATTGTGATGATAACAAACTTCTTTGATTTACCACAGATGAACGCAGGTAAATTTCTTGTAAGTTTTCCGTGTTTGGTCCCTGGCGATTGTAATAATTATCTTCATAAAGCTGGTTGAAGAGATTCTTCAATGCAATCTTATGATTCTTCTTTGTCCATGCAAAGTTTGCTACTGCGCCTACGGATGTACTGTATTTGTTCTGCTGATCTACGTAAGAGAAAAATGCCTGCTGACCATCTCTTTCAAATAATTCTTTTGTGGCAGTATAGAGCAATTTCGAATTGCGGTAAGTAATACCGATTACAGAACCGAATGCAGCCCCTTTTTCACTTCGTATTGCATTGGCCCATGTTAGATTGTACGATTGGATAGGGCCGGCAACTGAATTTTGTTCAGCCCAAACATCATCACGAAAATCTGCCCCAATTTGTCTGCGCTGTTCAACCGGCAATGTATTATAAATACCATATTTAACAGGGTACGAAGAAGGAAGATTTCTTCTGTCATCAAATCCTAAATAATCTGTGCTTCCACGTTGGTTACTGACAAATTCTTTAAAGATTGATTGTGTATTAAAGCCAAGTCCAAAACCTAGTGATAATGAATTTCTTGTTGGGATATCCTTTGTATTAATCTGCACCAATCCACCTGCAAACTCTCCTGTTAAATCAGGTGTTGCAGTTTTATTGATAATGATATTATCTATCAAGGCTGATGGTATCACATCAAATGAAAAAGCTTTTTTATCCGGCTCAGAAGATGGAAGCTGTGCACCATTGATCAATGCCTGGTTATAACGGTCGCTCAAGCCACGAATGATCACAAATTTGTTATCCTGGATCGATGCACCGCTTACACGCTTTAATACTTCACCTGTGTTTTTATCAGGAGTACGACGGATAAAGTCGGCAGATAATCCACTTGAAAGCGAAGTGTTATTCCGTTGAAAGCTTAATAACCCGGAAGTGTTTTCTCTTCGTGCCGTACTGCGGATGATGATCTCAGTTCCTTCTTTTGCAGCTACATTTAAAATAATTGTAAGTGCGTTATCACCATCCGCTTTTACTTCAACTTCATCTACAGCCTTGCTTTGATAACCAACAGCAGTAACCGTGAGTGTGTACTTTTTGCTGGCGTCCAGCACCATGCTGAATCTTCCCTCCACATCAGCCGCAACCACTTTGCCATCACCTGATACAGCGATAGATGCCCCGGCTATAGGTTCGTTTTTCTGGTTAAGCACACGGCCGTTTAATTTAAGTGATTGTGCTGCTGATGTGAGTGTAAAAAATAAGATGGGTATTAATGCAAGTAGTTTCCTTAAAGTAATCCTGTACATGAGTTCTATTTGTACTGCAAAGGAACCTGTACTATGTTATCGCAAAGTGAAGCCCATGTTAAGGAACTATTACCTGCATATTAAGTCAATGTTAACAGAGAGATCGTTTTAACCGTTAAAACCGAAACTGTAAACGGCAGGTAAGTACATTGTCTTTTACATCGCCTGTAAAACCGGTTAGTTGGGTTTTTTCATTCCACACCCGTACATAGAACAGAATAAGTTTTACATTTTCAGTTAAATAGCTAACATATCCAATGTTGAGGGAACTGTATTTTATATTAGCTGCTGATAAATTTGAACCGGGTGCACCAATTTCGTTTCCAGTAACTTTTGTATTAGGATCGTACCAATCGTATTTTACGATCAATTGATGATGCTCAGAAAACAAGTGTTGCAAATAATAAAAATAAGCCCCGTTGAATTGGCGAATATGAAAACCATCATTACCAGAAATTAATGCAACAGGTGTTTCACTGCTATTTGCTGTGCCTGTTTGTGTGCCTGTAATAAACTCTCCTCTTATTTCAGAAAATCCTTTTCTGTTCCTTAGTTTGATCTGCAGATCGGCACCATAATATTTTCTTGGTGATCGTGCCCCCGCATTTGTTACAGTTGAATCAATCAGGTTTTTCTTAACACCTGCTACTTCTTCTGTAGTGTAACGGTATTTTGTATTCTGCAATAATCCACCATAAAGAAAAGATGCACCTGAAGAGATGATCAGTTTTTTTCCTACGGGAAGCGGTTTTAACGCAACTCTGGTAATCAAATCTTTTGAGTTATCGAAATCACCGCTGGCATTGATTCCCTGCCCGTTAAAAACGCCGGCATCAATTTTAAAATACCTGAGTTGATGATCTTTTTTTCTTGGTTCAAAAGAAATCATGGCACCCAGATCCCTCTCGCTTTTCATCAATGTTTGGCTCATGCGTCCTCTTTCCGGCGACTCCCTGTCGCTGCTGCTGAGGTTTACTTCATATCCCATCGGGCGTGCAAACATGCCTGTTGTAAAAGAAAATACCTGTAGTTTGTTTTCCATTACCCTGCCCCACACATCCCTGATGGTAAATGCCCGTTCATTTACATCAAATTGAAAAACAATTTGTACCCCCGGTTTGGTTTCTTTTCCAAAGTGTACATAATCTATCCGAACCCGGCTCCTTCTCAACATGAACCGGTTACTTACCTGTGTTCCAAAATCGCCACCCTCAAAGCTTTTAATGCCTTTAGATTCAGCTACCTGAAATTGTGGTTGAATATAACCGCTGAAACGCAGGTGATCGAATTTTTTGTAAATGCCTAACATCCCCTTTCCGGCATCCTTGGTTGTATCAATCATATCCATTAAAAACTGGCTGGTTGAAAACAAGGGGAGCAGCAATAAAAGGCCTGCAACAAGTTTGCGAAACTGATTGTTCATGAAGATTTTCCTTAAGCAGGACAAAGGTATAGTGGTGGCAAATGCCCAATGTTAAGAAATCATTAACTCGCCAATATGAAGGAGGCTGAAAAACCATTCGGTTACCTTTGCCCAAATTAAATACAGCTATGTCAGGAATCAATTCTATCATGAAGATCTTTTTACCCAAAGACAGGGTTTTTTATCATTTGTTTGAAGAGGTTTCTATCACCTCCCTGCAAATGGCACATTTGCTGAAAAAGATGGTGTCTGAACCTTCCTTTGAAATAAGAGGGCAGTATGTAAACCAAATTGAAGACCTGGAACATAAAAATGACGACCTAACTCATAAAATTTTCACTGAGCTCAGCCGCAATTTCATTACTCCTTTTGACAGGGAAGATATTCATTACCTCGCATCGGCTATGGATGATGTTGCTGATTATATTTTTGCATCAGCTAAAAAAATTAATTTCTACAGGGTTGATCCTTTACATGAAAGTTTTGGTAAAATGGCCGACCTGATTGTGCAGGCCTGCGAGAATATTAAAATTGCAGTGATGGAATTAAAAGACATGAAGAATATGCGCCAGATCACTGATGCATTAGTTCGAATTAATAGCATCGAAAACCAGGCTGATGATATTTTTGATTTAAGTATTGAACGGTTGTTTGCAACTGAAAATGATGCAAAAGAAGTGATCAAAAAAAGAGAAATTTACCAGGTCATGGAAATTGCTACGGATAAATGTGAAGATGCAGCAAATGTTATTGAATCCATCATTGTTAAATACGCATAAGAACAATTTGAAAATTTGAAAATGAGCTATTTTGAAAAATAAACCAACTCATTTTTAATCCATGTTCAAATTTTCAAACCAATAAATTTTCAAATCTTCTCTATGACTCTTCTCATTGTCATTGTTATTATGGCACTCCTGTTTGATTATATCAACGGGTTTCATGATGCGGCGAATTCCATTGCAACAGTTGTTTCAACAAAAGTATTGACACCTTTCCAGGCGGTATTGTGGGCTGCGTTCTTCAACTTTGTTGCCTTCTTTATTTTCCAGGATCATGCAGTAGCCAATACCATTGGCAAATGGGTTCATACAGAGTACATTACCTTACCGGTGATTCTTGCTGGTTTAATTGCTGCAATTTTCTGGAACCTTTTAACCTGGTGGTATGGTATCCCATCTTCATCTTCACACACTTTGATGGGTGGTTTTGTAGGAGCTGCAGTTACGCATGCATTTTATACAAAAGGAGCACAAGCCTTTGGAAATATTGTTGAGCTGTCTATCATCGTTAAAACAGTATTGTTTATCTTTTTAGCTCCGTTAATAGGAATGGTCATTTCCATTTTTCTTACAATCGTTACCATTATGCGTAACACATGGATTAAAATTGCCATCATTTTTGTAGCCGTTGCAGGAACCTGGTTAATGTTCAACATCTTTGAACAAACCAAATTGGAAACTAACTTAGAAAAATATTATAAGATCGATAAACTTAAAGCGGATGCAGCAAAAGACCCCGGAAAAGTTGCAGAGTTTCAATCAGCTGAAAAATTAGTTGCAGCAGCAAAACCTTTTCTGAAAGAGTTTAATTTAACCGGTGGAAAAGCCATTGCAGAAAAAATAAAAACACAAACAGATCCTGCGGCTGATGTTCCCAAGCTTACTAAGTCTTTAGAAAAATCTGACAATAGCCTGCAGTTTAATATTATTGCCGGCATGGCGCTCATATTCATTATTGCTTACTTATACAGCGAAAAATTCAAAACACCTACGGCCTATCGTATAGCCAAGATGTTTAAAAAATTACAGCTCCTTTCATCTGCCGCATTCAGTGTTGGTCATGGTGGTAATGATGCACAAAAAGTAATGGGAATTATTGGAGCTGCCTTTGTTGCTTATTATGGAACGGAACGGTATGCCGATGTAAGTGCAGCTTTAAGAGAATTAACCTGGGTTCCGCTGGCATGTTATACAGCTATTGGTTTAGGAACAATGAGTGGTGGATGGAAAATTATTAAAACGATGGGCACCAAGATCACAAAAGTAACACCATTAGAAGGTGTTAGTGCTGAAACTGCAGGAGCTATTACTTTATTTATGACAGAACAGATGGGCATTCCTGTAAGTACCACCCACACTATTACTGGCGCCATTGTTGGTGTTGGTGCAACCAAACGTTTAAGTGCTGTAAGATGGGGAGTTACAGTTAGTTTACTTTGGGCGTGGATTCTTACTATTCCTGTTAGTGCTGTGCTTGCAAGTATTGCTTATTTCCTCGTTAAACTTTTTGTTTAACTAGTTTACATATCATTTAAAACCGGCTTTTTAAAAAGCCGGTTTTTTTTACAACCTTAGTTTTGCATCTTTGCCAAATAACAAGTGATTATATGAAAGGAATTATTCTTGCAGGAGGATCAGGAACCAGGTTGCACCCAATTACGTTTGCCATCAGCAAACAGATCATGCCCATTTATGATAAGCCGATGATTTATTATCCGCTGTCAATTCTTATGATGGCAGGAATTAAAGAGATTCTCATCATTTCAACTCCTCATGACCTGCCTTACTTTAAACGCTTGTTAGGTGATGGAAAAAACCTGGGCATCAATTTCTATTATGAAGAACAGGCCGTTCCCAATGGACTGGCACAGGCTTTTGTTATTGGTGAACAATTTATTGGAACAGATAAAGTAGCCCTGGTTTTGGGCGATAATATATTTTATGGTGCCGGCTTAGGAAAATTGCTTGCCAACAATACAGATCCTGATGGAGGTATTATTTATGCTTATCATGTAAGTGATCCTGAAAGATATGGTGTGGTGGAATTTGATCAGGAGTTTAAAGCATTGAGTATTGAAGAAAAACCATCACATCCAAAAAGCAATTATGCTGTACCCGGTTTATACTTTTATGATAATGAAGTGGTGCAGATTGCAAAAGAACTGCAACCAAGCCCAAGGGGTGAATATGAAATTACGGATGTGAATAAAGAATATCTCAAAAGAGGCAAGTTGAAAGTATCTATTCTTGATCGTGGTACTGCATGGCTTGATACCGGCACATTCGACAGTTTGATGCAGGCTTCGCAATTTGTGCAGGTAATTGAACAGCGACAGGGAATCAAGATTGCCTGTATTGAAGAAATTGCATGGCGTAAAGGATTTATTTCAACAGAGCAGTTAAAAGAATTAGCTCAACCTTTACTAAAAAGCGGTTACGGGCAATACCTCATCAATCTTATAAAATAAATATTTCAAAAAAGATTATTGTTTACAGCTTATGAATAAGATTTTAGTTACAGGCGGTTGCGGTTATATCGGATCACATACAATAGTTGATTTGGTTCAAAACGGTTATGACGTTGTAAGTGTTGATAATAATTCAAGATCAAACCTGCGCCTGCTGGAAGGCGCTGAAAAAATTCTCAATAAAAAAATCAGGAATTATAAAGTTGACTTATGCAATTATGATGAAACCTTTGCTGTGTTCCAGGAAAACCCCGGAATCATTGGCGTTATTCATTTTGCTGCCTATAAAGCCGTTGGCGAAAGTGTAGAAAAACCATTGATGTATTTTGAAAACAACCTGATGTCGTTGATCAACCTGTTGAAATGTGTGCAGGAATTTCAGATCCCCCATTTTGTTTTCTCTTCTTCCTGTACTGTTTATGGCAATCCCGATACTGTTCCAGTCACAGAATTAACAATGCCTAAGCCGGCTGAAAGTCCTTACGGTTATACCAAACAAATGGGCGAACAGATTGTAAGCGAAACAGTAAAAAGCATTTCAACCAATGCAATTCTGTTGCGCTATTTTAATCCTGTTGGGGCGCATCCAAGCGGTATTATTGGAGAATTGCCGATTGGCCGTCCGCAAAACTTAGTGCCCGCTATTACACAAACAGCCATTGGTAAATTACCGTTGATGACTGTTTATGGAGATGATTATGAAACAAGAGATGGTTCCTGTATCCGTGACTTTATTCATATTTGCGATTTGGCGCATGCACATACATTAGCATTGAATTATCTCATCGAAGGAAAAAATTTCACCCGTTGCGAAGTATTTAACCTGGGTATTGGTGACGGAGTTACTGTATTGGAAGCCATTAAAGCATTTGAAAAAGTGAGCGGTGAAAAACTTAATTATAAAATTGGCCCACGACGTGCCGGTGATGTTATTGCTACCTATGCCAATAATGATAAAGCAAAGAATTTCCTCGGTTGGAATCCACAGTTTACATTAGATGAAATGATGCAAACAGCCTGGCAGTGGGAATTGAATATTAAAAAAGATGAAAGCCTATACAGCAGCCAGAACAGTGGTTTGAATTAGCAGCATTTCTTTGCTGTTGGTTAAATGCTGTACGATTTGCAATTCAACTCAAAACTTTCCTTTTCTTTGCATCAATTTTTACACCCCGGTTGCTGGCATTACCAACCGGAATAAACGATTTTAAACTCCTTTATAAATTTCTTCAAATGACATTACAGGATATTACAGTAAGCGGCAACAAAGATACACGCAGCGGTTTTGGTGATGGTATATTGGAAGCTGCACGCAAAAACGAAAACGTTGTTGCATTAACAGCCGATCTTGCTGGCTCTTTAAAACTGGGCGCATTCATCAAAGAATTTCCGGAGCGTTTTATACAGGTAGGCAT
>JANMOR010000306.1:0-1942 GCA_031369435.1 Chitinophagaceae bacterium | reverse complement strand
ATTACAAAAGCCCATCACCTAAAACTTACAACTCAGAACTTAGAACTATTAAACCGCTCCCGTAAACTGTTTTAAAAACCGCACATCGTTTTCACTGAACAGGCGAATGTCTTTGATGCCGTATTTCAACAAAGCAGGACGTTCAATGCCCATACCAAATGCAAAGCCTGAATATTTATTACTGTCAATGCCGCAGTTCTCCAATACTTTGGGATGCACCATACCGCAACCTAAAATTTCCAACCAGCCTGTTTTTTTACAAACGCTGCAACCTTCACCATTGCAGAGTAAACAACTGATGTCCATTTCGGCACTTGGTTCGGTGAAAGGAAAATAAGAAGGACGGAAACGCACTTTTACATCTTTGCCAAACATTTCCTGTACAAAAAAGTAAAGTGTTTGTTTGAGATCAGCAAAGCTTACCTGTTCATCAATATACAATCCTTCAATCTGGTGAAAGAAGCAATGACTTCTTGCACTGATGGTTTCGTTACGATAAACACGACCGGGAGTAACAATACGAATGGGCAGCTTTCCTTTTTTCATTTCATGGATCTGCACATTGCTGGTATGTGTGCGTAAGAGCCATGCAGGATCGGTGCTGATATAAAAGGTATCCTGCATATCACGGGCAGGATGATTCTCCGGTAAATTGAGCGCAGTGAAATTGTGAAAATCATCATCGATTTCGGGTCCTTCTGCAACCGAAAAACCCAAGCGCTGAAAAATATTCACCATGCGGTTACGCATGAGGCTGATGGGGTGGCGGCTGCCGATGGGCAATGCATCGCCGGGCAATGTTAAATCAATAGAAGCAGTTGATGATGATTGCCCATTATCCGTTAATGCTTTCCATTCTTCGTATTTGGTTTCAGCAAATTGTTTGAATTCGTTCATGCTTTGTCCGAAAGCTTTCTTCTGCTCATTGGCTACATTTTTCATTTCGCCCATGAGTGACTTTACCAAACCTTTTGTGCCGAGAAACCGGATGCGGTATTCTTCCAATGCCTGTATGCTGTTAATCTGCAATCCTTCAATTTCTTTCCGTAAGGTTTCAATCTGTTGTAACACCTGTTCCATGCCGCAAAGATAATTAATTGAAGTTTGTAGTTGATAGTTTGTAGTTGGCAGCCTTGGCCTTGTTATTTGTGCCTTGGTTTTTGGATTTTCTTACATCCCAACTACGCTAAAGCTTCGTCGGGCATGCGTACTTCGTACATCATACATCGTACTTCTTTCTTATGTTTGCCAGCGAAATAATATTCCATGAGTGATTCCCTGTTGATCAAAGATTTTTTACAACCGCTTGATTTATCTGCTATCCTTGGAGACGATGAACTGAACGATGGTCAGCTGGGCCGCAGGATGCGCAGCTACACAACTACATTTCCTGATTTTGACGGTGCTGATATTGTTATCATGGGTATTCCGGAAGAAAGAGGAACGGGCAATGGTATTTCATTGGGCGATGCACCCACACTGATCCGAAAAAATTTATACAGGTTGTATAGCTGGCATCCCGATATACAATTAGTTGATATCGGTAATATCAATTCAGGCGCATCATTGAATGATACGTATGCTGCTGCCAAAGCTGTGATTGCTGAATTGATTGCTGCAGGAAAAACAGTGATCATATTGGGAGGCAGTCATGATTTAACCCTTGCACAATACGGCGCTTATGTGCAGCAGGAGCAGATCATTGAAGCAAGCTGTGTAGATGCGTTTATTAATTTAACGATTGACACACCATTAAAAAGTGAAAACTTTTTAATGGACATGCTTACTGGTGAACCCAACTTTATCCGTCATTATAATCATATCGGTTTCCAGAGTTATTTCGTGCATCCCAATATTCTGCAAACCATGGATCGGTTACGATTCGATTGCTTTCGTGTTGGTGTGGTAAAAAATGCATTGGTTGAAATGGAACCGGTGATCC
>JANMOR010000253.1:0-14870 GCA_031369435.1 Chitinophagaceae bacterium | reverse complement strand
CATAACCCCGGCGTGCCTAAGAATATAACAGCAACCAAGTCATAAGAAGTCAACTGAAGTTGAATCCTTTTGTTGGAATTTATTTGAAACTAATTCTCTTCATTCACCAATACCCCCTTCACAATTAAATACTGTGCAGAGGAATAAGTAACCATCACACATAAACTCAGCACTACATGATTCACTGCAAAGAGATTGACTGCAAGTATAGAATCGGAGATCACAAACTGCAATGCACCATTAAATAAAAGAGCAGATGCATCGGCACCTGCTTTTCGTTTGTTATGGATCGCCATGAGTAACATGGTTCCTATAGTAATTCCATAAACAGTCACAGGAATTTTCAATGTATCAAGAAACGGATAGAGCAAATATAAAAAGAGTACAATATAAATCAACACGGGCAAACCAATGAGCGGTTGAAATTGTAACAACCCTTTTTTACCGGGATGGATCTTGAAGAAGTAAAGAATATAAAACACATGTGCCAGTAAAAAAGAAATGAGCCCGGGTATAAACATCCCTTTCATCTGCAGTAACACATCACCGGCCCATGAAAGCAACAAGGCAGTAAGAATAAAATAAAACAAAGTGCCGGTTTTCTTTACTGCGGCAAAATAAAACGCAGCTGCCAGTAAAGGCATGAGCAATGGTTTGGTAAACCAGCGAAGATCAGGTTGGTTAAAATAAATGAGCAGCAAATCGCAAACGGTCGTCAACCCATACAGGAAAAAAAGAAGTTGAACCCGTTGCTTCATATTTAATTGACGGGTTTAACAACTGTTGATTTCCACAAATAATATTTCAGCAGTGAATCTTTTACTGTGGTGGTATCGGATAATGGTTTTTTTATTTTCAGCAACAGGTTGTAATGGGTACTGTCCTGCACCTGCAGTTCAACATTGTGACCTCTTCCTTTTAATGCATTCAATCTTTTTGTTGCAGTTACCTGTGTATTGAATTGCCCGATCAGTAATACAAAAGAAGTATCAACCATGGATACTGTGCCGGTTGTTTGTGAACTGCCTGTTTGATTGGTTGTTGTAGTATCTGTAAGGGGAGGAGTTAGAGCAACCGTATCAGCAGCCGCAGAACTTTCAGTTGTTTCGGGAACAATTTCTTTTTTAGTTGATAAGTAAATGTAAATGGCCCAGCCAATTAATACCAAACCAATCAATGAACCAAAAAGTATGATCAGCTTCTTTGAACTTTTTTTGGGGATGTGTGAAAAGTCAATGTCTCTTTCGGGTTGTCCTACTGTTTTATCTTTTGCCAGGTCCATATTGGCAGAACTGGTTTTTTCTATTAATGGCGTGCCCTGGTCAAAAACAAAATCGCCCTGTGTTGTTTTGCTTAACAAACCAATGCCTGTTAATGGAAAAGGCTTACCAATGTTGAGCAGTTGTGTTCCGTTGCTGAGATAGGATTCAAGATCGCTCATGGCCAATGGTTTCATTTTGCCGGTATGCTGCACGAGGTAAGCTAAAAAATCATCGCTAACGGTTGCATTACGATCCTGTTTGTAGGTAATAGTATTGGGAGGCCAGCCTTCTTCTTTTTCTTCGTGAATATTTACATTGGGATCTAGTTCAAATACACCAAGGCCGGGTAATGAAAGTGTTTTTTGCTGGTACAAGTACTGCGATAATAAATCCTGGATTTTCACGGATATTTTTTTTCAAACATACTGAAAAACATTGTTTTCACATAACAATGATATGGTTAACTGTAGCGGTATGGTTATTTTTGCCACAAAAAAGAATGCTGTCTGCTGAAGAAAAGGAATTTGTGTGCTGGTGGGAGGCAAATCGCCTGAAAGAAAAGCGTTTGCTGAAGCAATTATCTATTGGCCTGCCGTTAGGGTTGGCTTTTGGTTTTCCCATCCTGTTAAGTGTATTGTTCAGGGGTTGGTATAAGAATATGCCCTATGTTTCAGGATCGCAGTTAACCGTTATCATGATTGCTGTTTTACTGATTATTGTGTTCTATGCCATTTTCAGGATGCGGTTTAAATGGGAGATCAATGAACAGCGTTATAATGAAATGAAAGAAAAAAAAGAGCAACAGTCATTATTGGAGCAGGAGCAGCCATCCTGAACCTATCTTTGTCTTCTTTAAAAAACATACATGAAGTATTTCCTTAGTTGTTGTTTGATATTAGTTTTTTACGTTAGTTGCAAAAAAGGAGAATGTAATTACCAGGCAGTTACTATAGTAGCTCCTCAGAATGAGCAAATGGAAATAACTGATTACCTCAACACAAAAAGTATTACAGGTGCAACCAAACACCCCAATGGTTTTTATTATATTATTTCCAATGCCGGTGATGCAAACAAACCCGTTCCCTGCAGTATTGTAAGTTTTCAATACAGGGGTCGGTTAAAAAACGATTCTACTTTTGATCAAACCCCTCCGGGTGCTAATATGGTGGAAAGGTTAGGAGTGTTGAATGGTGGTATCCAGTTAGGTCTTTCTTTAGTTGGCATAGGCGGGCAGGTTCAGATTTTTGTTCCGCCATCGTTAGGATATGGCTATATCGATTTGCCCAATTCCATTAATCCTGTAATACCAGCCAACTCTATGTTAATCTATGAATTAAGTTTGATGAATGTGAAATAAAAAAAGTATCGCAACTTATCAAACAAATATATTTGCCGCAAGTACGATTAAAAACAACTGAACAATAAAACAATTACACATGAAATATGCCCTCCTTATTTTTTCTTTTACTCTTGTATTTTCGGCATGTAAAAAGAAAAAGGAAGAATGCACTTTAACACCGGGCGCAACAGTAGCACCTGCTAATGAAGAAACGATGATTACTTCCTACCTCTCCTCCAACAGTATTACAACTGCGGTTGAGTTAGAGAACAGTGGCTTGTATTATATTATTGATAACCCCGGCACCAGCGAAAGAGCCGGTTTATGCTCTGCAATGGTTGTGAAGTATGTTGGTAAACTGGCAAACGGAACCATCTTTGATCAAACAAGCGGTACAGCAACCGCAACCTTTACATTAGGTGGTTTAATTGAAGGATGGAAGCGTACTTTAACCTTAATTGGTGAAGGCGGTAAAATGCGTTTATATATTCCACCATCCATGGGTTATGGTGCAAACGGGTTAATAGATCCAAGAACAGGAAATGTAATCATTCCCCCGAATGCAATGCTCATCTTTGATGTGGAGGTAGTAGCTGTTGTAAGTAATTAATGAAACTTAATTGAAATGATCCCCTGCACGTCAGGGGATTTTTTTTGCACGTACTTTTGTAAAAATTCATCACTTGTCGTACGAACCAATTTCTGTTTTTGATATGTTTAAGATAGGAGTGGGGCCATCCAGCAGTCATACGCTGGGCCCATGGCGTGCCGCTCAACGCTTTGTTCAATCCATTCAGCAACAAAACCTGTTAGATGCTGTTGTTTCTGTACGTGTATTGTTGTACGGATCATTGGCCAAAACAGGAAAAGGTCATGGAACCGATGTAGCCATTCAATTAGGATTGAGTGGTGATGATCCTGTTACATTTGATGTACATGCCATTGATGCCAAGATCAATGATATTGCTGCCATGAAAGAAATTTTATTAGCAGGCAAACATGAAATTCAATTTGATCCAAGAGAAGACATTGAATTTCTCATTACCGAAAGTTTACCATTTCATCCCAACGCCGTGAGCTTTTTGGCTTCTTTCACTAATGGTGATTCCATTGCCGAAACATATTATTCCATTGGTGGGGGGTTTGTTATAAAAGAAGGAGAAACAACTACCGGCCAGCAACAGGTGCAGTTACCTTTTCCTGTTGACACGGCTGATGACCTGTTGCACTGGTGTATGAAAACCGGCATGAGCATCAGTGAAATTGTTATGGACAATGAACATGCATGGCGTACTGAAGCTGCAACCAAAGAAGGGTTGCTCAACATCTGGCGGGTGATGCATGAATGTATGTTCAAAGGTTGTAGTACAGAAGAAGGATACCTGCCCGGGGGGCTAAATGTAAAACGACGTGCAGCAGCATTGAATAAAAAATTATTACCCCAAAAGAATTATAACAACTTTGAAGAATGGGTAGATGCCATCCGTAAAGGAGGAAATGGATTTACTTATACATTAGATTGGGTGAGTTGTTTTGCATTGGCAGTGAATGAAGAGAACGCATCGTTTGGAAGAGTTGTAACGGCACCAACCAATGGTGCAGCAGGTGTTATCCCTGCTGTGCTCATGTACTATGTTTGTTTTTGTGATGGCAACAGCCAGGAGAAGATTATCCGTTTTTTATTAACAGCATCTGAAGTGGGAAGTATTTTCAAAAAAGGATCTACTATTTCTGCAGCTATGGGTGGATGCCAGGCAGAGATTGGTGTTTCAAGTGCTATGGCTGCTGCTGCTTTAACTGAATGTATGGGCGGCACACAAAAACAAGTGTTGATGGCTGCTGAAATTGCGATGGAACATCATTTGGGTTTAACCTGCGATCCAATTGGCGGATTGGTACAGGTGCCCTGCATCGAACGCAATACAATGGGAGCTATTAAAGCCATCACTGCATCGCAGTTAGCTTTGCAAAGCACACCTGACTATGCCAAGGTTTCATTAGATGCTGTCGTCAAAACAATGTGGGATACGGCAAAAGATATGAATACCAAATACAAAGAAACCGCTGAAGGTGGATTAGCAATTAATATTCCTATTTCATTGAGTGAGTGTTAAGAGTCTGCCACGAATTTTCACGAAAGAAAACACGGTCGGCCCGCTGCAAGCGGTCTGACCGAATGAAGATATTATCCAACAACCTGTTTCATTCTTTTCAATAAAAAAAAGTTGATCAGTATGGCACTGAGCAACGGAAAAAAAATAAGAATGAATGCAGGAATATAACCAACAGTTATTTCAGGCACAGGTTTTTCCAGCACCATCAATTGATCACCGATCGGGCCATCTGAAAAAACTACACTACGAATTGCATTCCATCCAAAGTGTATGGCAATTGGAACATACAGGGAAAATGTTTTTGCATAACCATATGCATACACAAGTCCCATAATACCTGTGGTTAAAAATGTAACGGTCATTGCACCGATATTTCCAATGACTCCAAACGAAAACCAATGATAGATACCAAAGCCAATAGAAGAAAGCAGGATTGCTTTTACAGCGCCGATTCTTTTGATCAGGATATAAAGCAGCACACCACGAAAGATCAATTCTTCAAACAATACTGATTTGATATTCCACCAGATGCCTGTAAGAATGAGATTGACAGTTAGGTTGGGGTTCAGATTCCATTCTTGTTTGCCAATATACATTTTAAATAAAAAGTCAGTGGTACAACAGGCGGCTGTTACAAGAAAGAATAAACTAAAATCAAGCAAACGTTTTTTTGTTGGTAACAACCCCAACACACTTAAATTCTTTTTTTCAAAGATCCAGATGAGCAGCCATGAAATGGCCAATTGAACAATGATGCCGAGCATGAATGATTGGTTGAATTTGTACAATTATGTTGAGCTCATAAAATGTTCTCGTCCCGTTTTTTATTTAAGTTTTTTTGCTGTCTCCAAACGCTGAGCAACATTGTCCCAGTTAATAATGTTGAACAGAGCATCAACAAAATCGCCCCGTTTATTTTTATATTTCAGATAATAAGCATGTTCCCATACATCGATCACTAATAATGGAACTACACCCCATTGTGTAAGTTTTTCATGATTCTCACATTGCATGATGGTTAATTTAGCAGAGTAGGGTTGATATCCTAAAATACCCCAGCCGGCTCCATCCACATTCTTGGATGTTTGTGCGATGTATGCTTTCAGCTTGTCGTAAGAGCCAAAATCTTTTTCGATATCTTTTAATAATTGCCCGGAAGGGTTTGTTTTTTTATTGGTGAGATTTGTCCAGAAAATACTGTGCAGCACATGACTTGAAAAATGAAAGGAAAGTTTTTTTGTCCAGTAATCAGCTGTTTCAAAATTAGCTGAATCCATTGCTTTACGGATCAATTCCATGTCTTTGTTGGCTGCATTTACCGCACCACCATGATGAAAAGTGTAATGCAGGTGCATCGTTTCTTCATCCATATAAGGTTCTAAAAAATTGTTTTTGTAAGGAAGTGGCTGCAATTGAAAATGACCATTGGCATCGGTGAGCTGATCAATGCCATTGTCCTGCAGGTTCTGTGCAAACACACTCGCCGAAGGCATGATTGAAGCTGCTGAAAGGATAGCAGAATTCTGAAGAAAAATTTTTCTGTTCATGTTGTTTGTTTAATGTGAAATTCCTCAACAGGTATTATTAGATATTTTTAATTGTTGAAGGTAACAACTTATTATTTTGATCTTTTATCAAATTGCTTCTGAAAAAAGCATCAGTTGTTGTCTGTTCACCTGAAGGGTGACTGCACAACATATTCCAGCGACAAATACATAACAACAATATACGATGATCAGTCACCCTTCGGGTAACCTAAAGTAAAAAAGCACAAAGGGCACAGAGTAAAACTCTGTGCCCTTTTGAAATCTTCTTACTTTATGTAACTACTTAATTCTTTTCTTTTGGATTTTTATCCGGTGCTTTTTGTGAACGTTGCATGGAATTGGCACCACTGCTTTGCCCTCTTGCAGGCCCCTGTGTCTGTTTGAACAACATAAACTTTGATGGCATTTCTTTTACAGGCCATAAATTGTTGCTCTCATCTATATCTGCTGTTTCACGCAGGGGATCAATGCGGATGGCTGCTACTTCTTTTTCTTTTACAAAAACCTTGGTCACTGTTTTTTCATTGAGTTTCCAGATGCTTACAGGAATGCGTTCTGTTTCTTTGGTTCCGTCTTTATATGTCCATTCAATAATGATGGGCATCAGCATACCACCTTTGTTGGTAAAGCTGAGCTCGTAAAAATTCTTACTCACCCATTTACTTTTGTTTTCTGTATCAACAGGAATATTTGCTTCGGTGTTTTGCTGTTGAAACTTTGCATCAGCGCCTGGATTGACATAATAAAAATCACGCAGACTGGTATCTGCATCGGTTGCATAAGTAATGCTTTGATCATTTTTATTACGGATCTTATGGATGGCATTAAATTCTTTTTGCTGTAATGCAGTTGCATTGGCAGCATCATTCATCTTAAACCATTTCACCGTATCCAAAGCAATATCAACAGGATCCGTTCCATAATACCATCCTCTCCAGTACCAATCCAAATCAATACCACTTGCATCTTCCATAGTGCGGAACAGATCAGCAGGTGTTGGATGTTTAAATGCCCAGCGCCGTGCATATTCACGGAAAGAAAAATCAAACAACTCTCTTCCCATTACTGTTTCACGCAGAATGTTTAAACCCGTTGCTGCTTTTGCATAAGCATTGCTGCCAACCTGTGCCACATTATCGCCCATGGTCATGATGGGTTCGAGTTGATCTTTTGGCAACTTCATATAATCGGTGATCAGGTGTGCAGGCCCACGACGTGAAGGATAGTTATTATCAAACTCTCCTTCAGTTAAAAATTGTGTGAAAGTGTTCAAGCCTTCATCCATCCACCAGTATTGACGTTCATCGCTGTTAACGATCATCGGGAAAAAGTTATGTCCTACTTCATGAATGATAACACCAATCATTCCGTACTTGGTTGCTTCGCTGTAAGTGCCATCTTTTTCTGTACGTCCATAGTTAAAAGCAATCATAGGGTATTCCATCCCTTGCGATGCTTCAACTGATATAGCCACTGGATACGGGTAAGGAATACTGTGTTTTGAATAAACTTTTAATGTGTGAGCAGTTACCTTGGTCGAGTATTTACGGTATAATGCATATGCCTCTTTGGGATAATAACTCATGGCTATTATTTTCTTTCCATCCACATAAGTTGGCATAGCATCCCACACAAATTTTCTGCTGGCGCCCCATGCAAAATCTCTCACATTTTCTGCAGAGTAGATCCATGTTTTTTTATCGGTTGATTTATCTTTTTCATTGTTGGTTGCTTCTTCAACTGTTACAACTTCTACTACATCTTTTGCAGCTTGTGCTGTTGTCCAACGTTGAAATTGTGCAGCAGTTAACAATTGTTTGTAGTTCTGGCATTCGCCAGTAGCAGCAATCACAAAATCACCGGGCACCGTCATCTTTACTTTAAAGTTGCCGAATGTGAGTGCAAACTCAGCGCCACCACTGAACTGTGTATTTTGCCAACCCTGGAAATCACTATATACAGCCAAACGAGGATAGAACTGGCTCATGGTGAATACAGAATTTCCATCTTCAGGAAAAAATTCATAACCACCGCGGCTGCCCCAAATACCACGATCAGGAATTTTATAATTCCAATCGAGTTTGAATACAAATTTTTGTCCGGGCTTTAATGCAACAGGCAAATCAATTCGCATCATGGTTTTGTTCATGGTATATTTTAAAGAAGTACCTGCAGCATCTGTCAGCTTAGTGATCTTTACACCTAAGCCTTGTTCCTGTGCATTGCGCCATGGTTCCAAACGAAGCAATTGACCATTGGTCATTTGTGGCTCCATTTTGGTACGGCCATTGCGTAAGTTATCACTGTTGGGGTCGTGAATGTTACCATCTACCTGTAACCATAAATAAGTGAGTACATCAGGAGAGTTGTTGAAATAGGTAATAGTTTCGGTGCCGGTTAAACGAAGATTTGGTTCATCCAGTTCCACACTGATATCATAATCGGCACGTTGTTGCCAGTACTTCGGGCCGGGGGCGCCGCTGGCTGTACGGTATTCGTTGGGACTTTGTAATAAATAGCCCAACTGTTCAAATCGGTTACCGTGATTACTGCCCGGATTACTTTGTGGTGGCTGTGCCATACCAATGACAGTGATCAATAAACAAACTAATAAGAAACGTATATGCATAATTCAAATTTTTAAAAAGGGTGACGTTGAATAGCCATGAGTAATGACAATCCAAAAATCGAGCCGCTGAGGAATACAGTCCATTCCCTGCGTTGAATATTCAGCAACTGTACAAAAATGAAAGAGACCAGGAGTACAACTGTTACAATCAATACCTGCCCTATTTCCAAACCAATATTAAAAGCAAGTAACTCGCTGATGATGGTTTCACTTTTGCCGAGCATACTTTTCAGGTAATTACTGAAACCCATGCCGTGAATTAATCCAAAGATCATAGCCATGATATAATGCCACTTTGTATGTTGCTGTTCAGTTTTTTTTCTTTTCAGATTTTCAAGAGCGGTTAACAGGATGGTAACCGGAATGAGGAATTCAATCCATTTACTTGAAATCAATACCTGGTTAAACACACTTAATGCTAAAGTAATGCTGTGGCCAATGGTGAATGCAGTAATAAGGATCAATACCTGCCGCAAGTCTTTGAGTAAATAAGGCAGACAAAGGGCCATCACAAACAGGATATGATCATACCCTTTCCAGTCGGTAATGTGAAAGAATCCTTCCCTTAAATAAAACCCAAAATCTCCCATAATTGTGCTGCGAAGTATTGAAGCATGGAAAATAACCCAGAAGTTTGTAACCTTGAAATTTAATATGAAGATGGTGAAGAAATTATATAAACGGTGGGGGGCAGGTTACAGGTTGCCAGTTTCAGGTTGCAGGGTTGTGTTGCTTGTGGCTTGCAGCTTATGGCTTACAGCTTTTGCCTTTCATCCTTACTATATGAGTGTTACGGAAATGGAATACAAACCTGCTGAAAAAGAAGTGCAGATATCCAGTAAAATTTTTATTGATGACCTGGAGTATGCTTTGCAGGAAGAATACAAAACCAAAGTGGAGATATTAAATGCCGCAGATAAAAAAAAGAACGAAGCTTTGCTGAATCAATTTTTTCAAAAGCATTTAAAACTTTCGGTTGATGGGAAAACAGTAACGTACCAGTTGATTGGTTTTGAACGGGAAGAAGAAGCGATTTGGACTTACATGGTAGTAAAAAACATCAGCCAGCTAAAATCTGCAACTGTGTTCAACGATCTATTGTATAACTATAGAGATGATCAGATCAATATCATTCATTTTAAAAATAAGAACGATCGTAAAAGCCATCGTTTAACATATCCTGATAAACAGGTTAGCTTCAATTGGTGATTATCATTAAAATGCGTTGAGATAAATCTTAGCCGCCAGGAAAAGAATAAGAAAAAGAACAATCCATAAAACGAAATAATAGAAAGTAGCTTTTTTCTGGAAACGCTCATAGATCTTATAATCTACTCCTTTAGGTATCAATTTTGGCTGTAATAATGGTTTCATCGTTAACATGATCTGAACCAGGCTTTTTACAACAGGACCGCTTTTCTTATAATTATTCTTGTAGCGCAGGTTTTCATAACCGGCCATCAGCAATCCCCGCATAAAATAAAGCAGTAGAAAAAAAAGAATGAGCAAATAAAAAAAAAGTTGCAGCATTGTTTAAAATTGAATGGCTTTGAATTTTATTTTTCCTTTACTGTTGAATTCAATTGCAGGGGCAGGTATCTTTATAAATTGCAATGAATACAACGGCGTATTGGCAGCACGTGACATTGGAATACGAAACAGATCTGCATCAGGTGCCAGGTAAAACTGCCGTTGACGTTTAAACTCAGGGATCTCTGTTCCTTTAACAAATCCCGGATTTTTATTTGCACCAATCATTCCATCAGCACCATAACCTACCGCAATATTTGCCCAAACAGGAAACCTGCTGTTAGTTGCAAGAAAAGAGTGGATGTTTAAGGAGAGCCAATATGTTTGTCCATTATAATCCTTCATCAATCTTTCTGCCCATTTCTTACCAAGTAAGGTAGGATTATATTTTGCATAAGGAGAGAAGCTGGCTGAAAACTTTAACCCGATGCGCTGACCACCCCATGCTTTTTGTTGTGCAGCAAACAGGGCTGTACCGGAAAGATTGGCCAGCATATCGCCACCAGAAAAACCCCACCCGGTTGAAAATCCATCGAGCACTTCAACAATACTTAAAAAAGCAAGTGAAGTTATAACTCCACCAACAATTGCCTGGTTAGGTTTTACTCCACTCCAACGCAAGATATCATGCTGAATAGTAGAAATATTGTAAGCAGTAACGGCATGGCCTATCTTATCAACCTGGAACCATTCCCTGTTATCGTTGATGAAATGAAAACGGCTTTTCGGAAATTTTTTATACCACAAATAATACAATCCAACGGAGGTAAGAACAAATATGGCCGATTCGGTCCATACAACTTTCTTTAACCTGTCGGGCCGGTATTGATCGGAGGGAGGTAAAAAAGATTGCTGTGCACCGGCCTGTTGAAAAGCAATTGCAAAAATGAAAAGCAGTAAAACAATCTTTCTGATCATATTATTGAGGCCATAGGCATCTGCAAAATACGGAAGCTATTTAAAATATACGCTGTTTCATAATTTGTAGTTGAAACAAATGCAATAGAATCATACATTTGATTTCCTAAAAACTTTCTTATGCAAGCAACGATTCAGGCCAATGTAGATAAATGGCTCAATGGAAATTTTGAACCATCCATTAAAGACGACATTAAACTATTACAACAAAATCATCCTGATGAACTGGCCGATTCCTTTTACCGCAACCTTGAATTCGGAACCGGTGGTTTGCGTGGTATCATGGGCATCGGCACCAACCGCATGAACAAGTACACGGTTGGAATGGCCACACAGGGCTATGCCAATTATCTCAATCAATCGTTCGGGCAGGGAAATGTAAAATGTGTAGTGGGGCACGACAGCCGAAACAACAGCCGCCTGTTTGCAGAGATCGTTGCCAATGTAATGGGAGCAAATGGTATTCAAGTGTATTTGTTTGAAGAATTACGCCCAACTCCTGAGTTGAGTTTTGCTATCCGTCATTTAGGATGCCAGGGTGGGGTGGTGTGTACAGCATCTCACAACCCCAAAGAATACAATGGATACAAAGCATACTGGAATGATGGCGGACAATTGGTTCCACCGCATGATAAAAATGTAATTACCGAAGTTGATAAAGTTGCAGGTGTTGATGATGTAAAATGGAGTGGTGGTGAAAATAATATTACACTCATTGGGAAAGATATTGATGATGCATACATGGATATGATACAGAGTTTGAGTGTATATCCTGAAGTATGTAAAGCACAACATGATTTAAAGATTGTATATACGTCTATTCATGGAACGGGTATAACACTGGTACCACAGGTATTGCAGCGTTTTGGTTTTACCAATGTTACAATTGTTGATGAACAAAAGAAACCCGATGGTAATTTCCCAACAGTTGTTTATCCCAACCCCGAAGAAGCAGAAGCGATGAGTATTGGTTTGAACAAAGCCAAAGAAATCGATGCAGATATTTTATTAGGAACCGATCCCGACAGTGATCGTGTTGGTATTGCAGTAAAAGATCTCAACGGTAAATGGGTACTCATGAATGGCAACCAAACAGCTGTACTTGCTTTCAATTATATGATTGAAGCAAGAAAAGCAAAAGGCATCAACCAACCCAATGATATGGTGGTGAAAACAATTGTTACAACCGAAATGATTGATGCGATAGCGAAAGCAAGCGGCATCAACTGTTACAATGTACTCACCGGTTTTAAATGGATCGCTGAACTCATTAAAGAAAAAGAAGCTACTGAAAATTATATTGTAGGTGGTGAAGAAAGCTATGGACTGATGATTGGCAGTAAGATCCGTGATAAAGATGCCATCAGTGCAGTTGCTTTGTTATGTGAAATGGCAGCGTATGAAAAGAATAAAGGCCGAAGCCTGTATCAAAAGATGATCGATCTCTATGTGCAGTATGGTTTTTATAAAGAGAACCTGATCTCCATTACCAAGAAAGGAATGAATGGCCAGGCAGAAATTGCAGAAATGATGCAGGGTTACCGTGACAATACTCCGACAAGTATCAATGGTTCAGCAGTAGTGCAATTGCTCGATTATCAATTACAAAAAGGAAAGAATATGTCCGCAGGACCCGGTGGGCAAACAGGAGAGGAGTGGACCATCAACTTACCCAAATCAAATGTGTTGCAGTTTATTTTAGCCGATGGAAGTAAAATATCTGCAAGACCAAGTGGCACAGAGCCAAAGATCAAATTTTACTTTAGTGTACATACAACATTGGATAAAGCTGAAAACTTTGATGCAGTGCATCAACAGTTGAATGACCGCATTGATGGAATTATTAAGGATATGGGGTTGAAATGATGTACGGGGTTAGAAGTACGATGTACGAAGTAGGATTTCAACAGCAACTGTAATATCAAAGAAGGAGAAATCTCTTTGGCTTTTGTACAAGTGTTTGACAGATTCCTCGTACCTCGGAATGACAAAAAACATTAAGCTGCATCACTTTGATGCAGCTTTTTTTATTTAAGTTAAATAGTACTGTTTGAAACTAAATCACCGTCAACGTAGCCACCATATTCTTCAACTCCTTCACCCGTTCATCTTCCTCCAATTCTTTAGGATATTCAACATAAGCAAAATAGGCTTTACCGTTTTTCAATACAATCTTCATCAGTACCCGTTTGTAGTTCTGCACATTTACACCATTAAAAAAAGCAGTTTGCGTAGGTTTATCGTAACTGATCTCCGGTTTAATGGAAGGATCAGATTTAGCCAGTTCGGCAAATACCATAAAAAAAGCACCGGCAATGGATTCAATGGTTTCTGCTTCATTGTTATTGCCGATACAGATTTTCAACAGGATGCCATCACCTGCATCAATACGGTTGACTGGGTTGTCAACAAATTCCTGCAGCCCTGCATTTTCTTTTGCATAACTGATAGTCCATTTCTCCGGATGCTCAACGGAAAATAAATAACCCAATTCATTGTTGATATAATTCTTACCTGTAAAACTGCCGGGGTTAATGCTTTTTTTATTTTTTTCAATTAATACTTTTGCTTCATCATTTAATTCGCCGGTTGTAAAATCGCCATTGCTGCTACCGGTTTTATCCTGCTTAGTTTCCTTGAGCACATCTTTCCTGATAATGAATTCACCCTTCTTTGGATTAACAATTAGTTCTCCTCCAAAAAAAATAACAAGGGCTCCAACAATTAAAATCACACCATAGGTAATGGCTTTACGGATGGTCTTTTGTTTTTCCCTGTACATTTCAAGCTGCTCATTGGTAGATGAATTTGGCGTTTCAGGCATCGGTAAATTTTGATAAAAAGTAGAAAGAAACGCTGGCTTATGCAAGCACAATATTTGCAGATCAGATTTGAACCTGTTAACAAGTTCACTGAATCCTTATCTTGCAGTTGCTTATGAGACGATTTGAAGACAGTTACCGCCACAAAGGAATGCGTAAAAAGCTGGTGGATATTTTACGTAGCAAAGGAATCACAGATGAACGTGTACTGGATGCTGTGAACAATCTTCCACGTCATTATTTTTTAGACACAGCCTTTGATGAAATTGCTTACGAAGACCGTGCCTTTCCAATTGATGAAGGACAAACCATTTCTCAACCCTATACCGTTGCTTATCAAACACAGTTACTCGACATCAAACCCTACGATAAAGTATTGGAGATCGGTACCGGCAGCGCCTACCAGGCCTGTGTGCTGGCTGAGATGAATGCACAGGTATATACAATTGAACGGCAAAAAAAATTATTCGACTTTAATAAAACAGCATTTCCTTTTTTAAAAAAATACCACAACATCAAATTCTTTTTTGGTGATGGATTTGAAGGCCTGCCTACTTATGCACCTTTTGATAAAGTAATTATTACTGCAGCTGCTCCCTTCGTACCACCAAAACTTATGGAGCAAATGAAAGCAGGTGCAAAGATGGTGATCCCAGTTGATGAAGGCGACGCACAACGTATGAAGCGTTTAACCAAACAGGAAATAAAC
>JANMOR010000226.1:0-6089 GCA_031369435.1 Chitinophagaceae bacterium | reverse complement strand
AATGGTAGCAGCAAAGAAAAGAATTTTATTCATAGCCAGTGAAATGTCTCCATATCTGGAGGAAACAGACTTCTCCTCAATTGTTAATCAACTGGCGATCAAAGCAAATGATGGTGGATTTGAGATCCGTTGTATAATGCCCCGTTTTGGTGTTATTAATGAACGCCGTCACAGGTTACATGAAGTGGTTCGACTGAGTGGTATCAACGTATCGGTTGATAATGATGATTATCCATTACAGATCAAAGTGGCATCACTTCCTAATGCACGTTTGCAGGTTTACTTTTTAGAAAATGAAGATTTTTTCAAACGTAAGTTTATTTATCATGATGAAAATGAAAAGTGGTACGATGATAATGATCTGCGTTCTATATTCTTTTGTAAGGGAGCTTTAGAAACAGTAAAAAAATTCGGATGGCCTCCCGATATTATTCATTGCAGTGGCTGGATGACCGGTTTAATTCCTATGTATCTGCAAACAGCTTATAAGAAAGAACCCGTTTTTGGAAACAGTAAACTCGTGTTTACCATCGGGCAAAATACATTCAAAGAAAAAATGAGCGCTAAGTTTTTAAAACTGGCGAATATACATCCAAGCATTAAGGACAAAGACCTGGAGCCTTTTAAAGATGCAAATAATACGGCTATGTTTCGTGGTGGTGCCACCTATGCTGATGCCATTACATTTGGCGTAGAAAAAGTTGACAAAAAATTGTTGGAAGAGTTTGGTAAAGTGCGTGGTAAAAAAGTGCTGCCGTTTAAAGCGGATAGTGATTTAACAGACTATTTACAACTATATACCGACCTTTCGTCGAAATAATTATCGTTACAATTACTATGAATTTTCTCAGCACGGACATGCGCAGAAGGAACCTCTTATTCTCTTTCCCGGTTTTATTACTATTAATCATTAGTGGATGTACAAAGTTAGAACGTACAACTCTTGGCAGTGATCTGTTACCGGGTGCAGACAGGTTATATACCGATACAATGATATTGCCGGTTGAAACAACTTCTTTTATAGAAAACGATACAACAACAATTGGAAAAGCTGATCAGCATGTATTAGGATTTATCAATGATCCTTTATTTGGTACAACTACTGCTGCCATGTATTTCCAGATGCTGCCAACGAGTTATCCTTTTAGCCCTTATCCTGTAGCTAAAGACAGTTTGTTTCTTGATTCTCTTGTACTGTCGCTTGCATTTGCAGGAACATACGGCGACACCAATGCACTTACAAAAGTAAACGTGTATAAAATAACCGATAATACTTTCAGACCCGGTAAATTATATCGTGTTAGTGAAGGTGTTAGTTTTTCAACTGCAGATTTTCTGGGGTCAGCACAGGTTACTTCAAGAACATTACGCACAGGTTACAAAGCAGCATATAAAACAGATACCATCTATAACCAGTTGCGGATAAGATTGTCTGATGTATTTGCCAGAAGTTTACTTGACCAGGATAATGTTGCAAACGCTTTCAGAACAGATTCTATATTTAAAATTTACCTGAGGGGGTTGGCGGTTATTCCAGATTCAACAGTAAGTGGCAATGCTCTTCAATATTTTTTACTGAATTCTACTGAATCACGCCTCAATCTTTATTACAGGTATAAAAAGAGAGAGGGAGGAGGCGATAGTTCTACTGTAACCCGTTTCACATTTGTTGCTGATACCATCCGCAGTGCAAATGCCAATAAAATTTACCGCAACTATACAGGAAGTATTGCGGCACCAACATTAACTTCAGGGTTGCCTTCGAGCCTTGCATATATACAAACAGGGCCCGGCACCTCCGTTAAAATAAAAGTACCAGGTTTCGATACAATTAAAAATAAACCCTACATTATTCACAGGGCAGAGATTGTAACAAGGCAAATCTACCAGGGACCACTTTCTATTGAAACTACTTTATTGCAACCACAGCTTCATCTTTATACCTATACAGCTGATGGTAAGATTGCAAGTATCCCATACGATAGTGCCAGCTACTATGTGAATTCATTTGCAATTGATGCATTACGTAATGTTACTTTATATAACATCAATACACAATATACCGGAGGCACTCCAAGTTTTTTCAATGATGCTTCCAATAACCGGGTAGCTGAATACAAAATGAATATTACCAGCTATGTTCAGAATATTGTAAATGGAAGAACAACCCGCCGGGATTTTAAACTGTCGGCTCCTTACTATGCTGAATTCTCCGGTGGTATTTCCAGCTCTGCACCTATCAATCCAATTGCTTTTGGCAGAGTTCAACTGGGAGGAGGTTCTCATCCGCAGTACCGCACATTTGTGCGAATTTATTACTCCAGGCAATAAAATTGAATTGGTTCAACACTTATCTTTGCGCCTTCAAATCCATCAGGAAAAAAATTAAATCATGTCTTATTTATTTACATCAGAATCAGTTTCCGAAGGTCATCCGGACAAAGTAGCTGACCAGATCAGTGATGCATTAATTGATAACTTCCTTGCATTCGACCCACAGTCGAAAGTTGCCTGCGAAACATTGGTAACAACAGGGCAAGTTGTACTGGCTGGTGAAGTAAAATCAAAAGCGTACCTGGATGTACAGGAAATTGCCCGTGGTGTTATTAAAAAGATCGGCTATACCAAGAGTGAATATATGTTTGAAGCTAACTCCTGCGGTGTGTTAAGTGCCATTCAAGAACAAAGCGCTGACATTAATCAAGGTGTTGACCGTAAGAAAAAAGAAGAGCAGGGTGCAGGCGACCAGGGAATGATGTTTGGTTATGCAACCAATGAAACAGAACATTATATGCCATTGGCTTTGGACCTGGCACATAACCTGTTAATTGAATTAGCAGTTATTCGCAGAGAAAAGAATTCAAAAATGCCTTACCTGCATCCCGATGCAAAGAGCCAGGTAACATTAGAGTATAATGATCTCAACCGTCCTGTTCGTATTGATGCAATTGTTATTTCTACTCAACACGATGACTTTGATGTGGAACCCAAGATGTTGGCTAAAATTAAAGCAGATGTGATCAATATTCTTATTCCACGTATTAAATCAAAGTATAAGAAATACGCCACACTGTTTAATAACGATATTAAATATCATATCAACCCAACCGGTAAGTTTGTTATTGGCGGACCACATGGTGATACCGGTTTAACTGGCCGTAAAATTATTGTTGATACTTACGGTGGTAAAGGTGCACATGGTGGTGGTGCTTTCAGCGGTAAAGATCCTTCAAAAGTAGATCGTTCTGCTGCTTATGCTACACGTCATATTGCAAAGAACATGGTGGCAGCCGGTTTGTGCGATGAGGTTTTAGTGCAGGTTTCTTATGCTATTGGAGTTGCCAAACCAACATCCATCAATGTAAATACATATGGCACTGCAAAAGTTGATATGAAAGACGGACAAATTGCAAAGATCATTGAAGGTCTTTTTGATATGCGTCCTTATTTTATTGAACAACGTTTAAAATTGCGTAATCCTATCTACAGCGAAACAGCTGCATACGGACATATGGGTCGTGTAACTGAGTTTGTTGAAAAAACATTCACAAGTCCTGATGGTAAAGTGAAAAAAGTAAAAGTGGAATTGTTTACCTGGGAAAAACTGGATTATGTAACAAAAGTGAAAAAAGCTTTCGGGTTAAAATAAAATAACCTGGTGAAAATAAAAGACCTATCAATTGAATAAGTTGATGGGTTTCTTTTTTATGTTTCTTTGCAAGGTGAAACATTTCAAACAACAACAACATCGTCCCAAAAAAGCTACATTGATTGCAGGAAGATTGCCTGTACTGGAAGCTTTGCAGGAAGGCAAGCAATTAGATAAGATTTACGTCCACAATAATCTTTATGGTGATGTAATTGAAGAGATCAAGAAACTGGCTTTTCAACAAAGCATCCCTATCAGTAAAGTGCCGGTTGAAAAATTAAATGGATTTAATATTCCTGATCATGAAGGAATAATTGCACAGCTTTCAAAAATCCGTTACCAGGATCTGCAACAGGTCATTTCATGGGTAGTTGATAAAGGTGAAGTGCCGTTGTTTTTAATTCTGGATGGTATTACCGACATAAGAAACATTGGCGGCATTGCCCGTACTGCTTATTGTTGCGGTGTGCAGGCCATCATTATTCCCGATAAAGGTGTTGGTGCTTTAAATGAAGATGCAATATCAACCAGTGCAGGTGCATTGGAACAGATTGCCATTTGCCGGGTGAACAGTTTAATGAAAGCTGTGGATGATCTGCATCTCAACGGTATAAAAGTATTGGCGAGTGAAATGACTGCATCAAAAGTTATATACGATTGTACATTTAATGAACCATGCGCCATCGTAATGGGAGGGGAGGAGAAAGGTGTTTTTCCGGCACTCATGAAAATTTGTGATGAAGCATTTAAAATCCCCATGAAAGGAGATTTTGAAAGTTTGAATGTAAGTGTAGCAACGGCCATGATACTTTATGAAGTGATGAAGCAGCGGAAATAAACTCAGAAATCAATTTGATAACTCAATACCGGCGTTATACCTGATTGCCTTTTATAGATCCACTGTTTTGCAACAGGATCAAAACGTCTGCTGAGTCCATCAATATTTCGTTGAACAAATACATTTTGTATATCCAGCGCCAGTTGCCAGCTGCTTTTTCGTTTATCTTTTCTTAAAGAGAATCGTCCATCGGTTCTCCAGTAAGGAGTTACTCTTTCACTATAAGGTCTTGTTTCATCGAGCAATGGTTCTCTGGTGTTTCCATCCTGCACTGCAGCCAAAGGTGAAAGAGGTAAACCTCCATTGTATAGCATTTTCCATCCTGCCTGGAACACACGGTTTCGTTTCAGTTTCCATTCTTTTGCACCCACCCATGAACCGCTTGTTTGTGAATTGAATCTTGAATTATATGTTTTTCCATTCAATGGAGTAAAAGTTGATTCAAACACAGAAAAAGAAGCGATCATGAATAAACCTTTTGAAAAAAACTTTTCAATGGAAAGATCCACACCTGTATTTTTTCCTTTTCCTTTACTTACCAATGCTTCTTTGGCGTACCCATCAATTTCATTGAGTATCCAGAAAGTGCGGTTGATATCATTCACTACAGGGATCTGAAACAATTGCTGATGATAAGCTTCTGCATGAAAACGCCAGCCTTTACCAATCAACTGATCATAAGCCAGTACATAGTGATGCGAACGCATCATCTTTAAATTCATATTAGGAAATAACCCTCCTGATTGATAGAAATAAGAACCCAGCGGAAGAATTTTACTGTGCAATCCATATGCTGCTGTTAGATTGCTTTTAGCTGAAAATTTATATTGAACGGATAAACGTGGATCAACTTCTACCTGCTTATTCAATGCAAAATAGATGACATGCACACCCGGGTTGATGACAAGCTTTGCAACTGGCTTAATACTAAATTGGAGATAAGGTTGCAGCATCCAGCTATTACCATCGCCATTCAAAACATTTGCTTTGAAAGTATTGTTTATATAATCCCAACTGCTTTTTTGAAACTTGAAGTTCAGCAGGTTTACAAATGTGCCAGTCTTCAATGTTACAACCGAATTCATTTTTGAATTATACGATATGGTGGCTGCAATCCTGTTATTCACAAACAGTTCATCATTTACTGTTGTAGGTACTCCTTTAGTTGTAAGTGTATCATCTACATAAGTGATGGTTTGCCCGGTAAAAGCCAGTGCTGTTTTTAAAAACGATTTTTTGTTAAGCGTAATGGTTTGCGCAAACCCGATAGCACCCATTTTTGTGCGATTATCATAAATGGCATAATCATCATACTGTTTCCAGGTATTGGTATCTTTTACTGCAGCAAAAGTTTCTTTACTGTAGCCTCCAATTCCCCATACATTCGTAAGCACTGTTTTCTTTTTGTTACTGAATGAAAGATTAAATGACAGGTCCTGGAATTTATTATTCTCCCGTTCATCAACGAGGTTCACACCAAAGGCATTTAAGATATCGAGAAAAGAATAACGGTAATTCAACAGGTAAGAACTTCTTCCTTTTTGAATAGGCCCTTCGGTTGAAAATTCTAAACCAATCATTCCTGCTTTAAAGGTATACTCT
>JANMOR010000192.1:0-3659 GCA_031369435.1 Chitinophagaceae bacterium | reverse complement strand
TGGTGAAGAATACACACTCGTAGCTGTTGCAGATTATATCCTTACACATAAAAAGGGAAATACCGTTTCAAATCTTTCATCAACAAGAGCTTTGAGAGACATAACAGAAAAACATGGCGGTACTTATTATACCAGTGCAGTAGGGGAGGTAAACGTAGTAAAAAAAATGAAAGAAGTGAATGCTGTAATTGGCGGCGAAGGGAATGGTGGCATCATTGATCCATCATTGCATTACGGTCGTGATGCAATGATCGGTATTGCACTCTTTCTTACTCATCTTGCACAAGCAGGAAAAACATCTTCAGAATTGCGAAAAACTTATCCTGATTATTTTATGAGTAAGAATAAAATTGATCTGCCCCGGGGAACGGATGTAAAAGCCTTACTTGCAAAAGTGAAAGATCAATATGTTTCCAATCCTGTTAATACAGAAGATGGTGTTAAGATAGAATTTGAAAAAAGCTGGGTGCATTTGCGTGCCAGTAATACAGAACCGATCATCCGGGTTTATTCTGAAGCAGATTCAACTGAAAAAGCAAATGAGCTGGCATTACAGGTCATGGATGTAATAAAGAAACTAATGTAATATTTTAACCTGTTACATAGTGGCTGGTGAGCCACTCTAAGGAGTGACCCCACCGTGTTACATGCCTGCTTTATTCACTTCACTTCATTCTTATTATCTTTGCAGCCATCCATCAATCAACCAAAGGAAAAGTCTTGATCATGAATCGTATTTATTTTGATAATGCTGCTACCACTGCCATTGATCCGCAGGTGCTGGATGCTATGCTGCCTTATTTACAAAACAACTTTGGTAATCCTTCTTCTATATATTCTTATGGCAGGGAAACAAGACTCGCCATTGAAAACGCCAGAAAAACAGTTGCCAAAATTCTGAATGCTCACCCTGCTGAAATATTTTTTACAAGCGGGGGTACTGAAAGTTCTAATACAGCTATTACAGCATCGGTAAGGGATTTAGGTTGTAAACATATCATCACTTCGCCCATTGAACATCATGCAACATTGCATACAGTTGAATATTTAGATTACAGGGATGAAGCAAAAGTGAGTTATGTCAATGTGTTACCTAACGGGCATATTGACCTTGAGCACCTGGAACAATTACTGGCTGGCAGTACAGAAAAAACATTAGTAACACTGATGCATGCCAATAATGAAATAGGCAACATTACCGATTTACATGCGGTTGGAAATTTATGCAAACAGTACAATGCTATTTTTCATTCTGATACAGTACAAACAATTGGCCATTTCCCTTTTGATCTGCGCAATACACCTGTACATTTTATCAGTGGCTCTGCACATAAATTTCACGGACCTAAAGGAGCAGGGCTCTTATACATCAACGAAAGTGTACACATCAAACCATATATTCATGGTGGTGGACAGGAACGTAATATGCGTGCAGGTACTGAAAATGTTTATGGCATTGTGGGTTTTGCCAAAGCATTGGAACTGGCAACAGCAAATCATGAGGAAGAAAGTACTTATATAAAAGGCGTGAAATATTATTTGATTGAACAACTCAAAAAAAATATCAAAGGACTCGGCTTTAATGGCGACCCAATGGGTTTGAGTAACTATACCGTTTTGAATGTAAGTGTACCTAAATCAGAAAAAACAGAAATGCTCTTGTTTAATTTAGATATGCTTGGAATTTGTGCATCGGGTGGAAGTGCCTGTACAAGTGGTGCACAGCAGGGTTCGCATGTGATCCGTGCAATTAACAGCAATCCAAACCAGATTCCTGTTCGGTTCTCCTTTAGCAAATTCAATACAAAAGAGGAAGCCGATATATTGGTTGAAAAGTTGAAGGAAGTAATTTAAACTTATTGAATAATGATCTCTTTCATGATCATTCCTTGCGTGGTTCGCATTTTCAAAACATAAATTCCTTTTTGTAACCGGCTTGCATCGAGCGGCAATGTCATTTCACCCGCTTTTACATTCATATCAATAATATACTGAATGATTCTGCCCTGCATATCATGAAGTACAAGAGATATTCTTCCTGCTTTTCTTACACTCACATTGATCCATGCATCAGCCATAATCGGGTTTGGATAAACTGTAAAGTTGAAATCCCTGATGCTGTTTTCACGAATTCCTGCAATTACATTTACAACAATTTTTCCCTTCATTCCACTTGAAGCATGATTACCGCAAACATAAAAAATAGTTGTACCCGCCATGCCCGCAGTTACAGTAAAAGTATAATTTGAAGTTTCATTAAACCCGCCATTTAATGGTGTGGTTCCATTTACATCCCATGTTGCCTGGTTAACCTGTATCAAAGGATGAAAACTACTCGCTTCAATTGTAACCTGGTCTCCAACATTAACTGTAATGTTATCAGGAGCGTAGGAAAAACCGCTGATTGTAATATTAATATTGGCAGCAGTTGCATTAAGAAAAAACAGGCTTGCAAAAATGAAAGAGAGTAAAGTTGATTTCATAATTTCAATAGTTTTGACTGCTAAAAGATACTTATTTTAAAGGGCTATGATAAAACTATTTTGCTCAACCGGAAATTTTAATGATTGAACCGGAAAAAGTCAATAATTTCCATTTTAAATGAACGATTATGACCATTCGAAAATCCATATTGTCAGTAACAGCAATCAGTATGTTGCTGTTCTCCTGCAAACTGATGCCAAAAAAAGAATCAGCACCAACAACTGCTTCTGCTTTTCCTGATTACATTCAACAATCAAATATTTATGAAGTAAATGTTCGTCAGTATTCTGCTGAAGGAACATTTAAAGCATTTGAAGCATCGTTACCACGACTCAAAGAAATGGGAGTGGAGATACTTTGGTTCATGCCCATTACACCTATCAGCAAAGTTGATCGTAAAGGTGTGTTGGGAAGTTATTATGCAGTTGCAGATTATACAGCTGTGAATCCTGAATTTGGAACCATGGATGATTGGAAAGCTTTGGTACAAAAAGCACATGATATGGGATTTAAAGTGATTACCGATTGGGTGGCCAATCATACAGGAGCTGATAACAGATGGATGCAAAGCAATCCTGATTTTTTTCTAAAAGATAAAGATGGAAAGTTTGCTTTTGCATTTGACTGGAGCGATACAAGAGATTTGAATTACTGGAATCCTGTTTTACATGACAGCATGATCAGCGCTATGAAGTTCTGGTTAACAGAAACAAAGATCGATGGCTTTCGTTGCGATGTTGCACCTGAAGTGCCACGCAGTTTCTGGCAGCATTGCATAACTGAACTGAAAAAAATAAAACCTGATATTTTTATGCTGGCCGAAGGCGATGTTGCCTGGCTGCATGATGCCGGCTTCCATGCAAGTTATGGCTGGGATGGTTTTGCAAAAATGAAAAAAGTAGCCAAAGGTGAAGCAAGCGCAAGAGTATTGGATACAGTCATCAGGCATCTGGATGAAAGCTATCCATCCAAATATGCTAAAATGTATTTCACAAGCAATCATGATGAGAACAGCTGGAACAAAGCCGACTATGCAACCATGCCGGGCGAAGTACATGCACCGTTTGCAGTTTTATCACAAACTTGGAAGAATACATTACCATTAATTTACAGCGGACAGGAAGAACCCTTCCTTGATTCCATTTCATTTTTTTATAAAGACACAATCAGCTTTG